>WRNQ01000010.1 GCA_009776565.1 Synergistaceae bacterium
TCGTGTCGCGCGTTTCAATAGCTCCCACGTGGGTCTCAGCAAGAAGAGAAGGCGGTCGGAGACGAATTGAGGTCCTATATGCCGGAAGCGGCGAGCTCAACAATACAACCCCTCCGATGGGGGAGCTTAAAAATGCCAGGGCGGCGGGAAGCGCGGTTTTGGATTTCCTTGGCGCTACGGGCGGCGCTGACGAGGAAGGCTTCTACACCCTATGGAACTCTGAAGCGCCGGATGTTTTGCCAAAAGGAAGACGCAAATCTCCTCAATGAAATCATGGCAAATAAATATGGACGACCGAGGCGGTCGTCCCTACAATACGTTCATATTGACGTTAAAGAGATAAACAACAAGACCTGTCTGCCGGCAGATATGACAGGCAGGTCAATACGTTATTTCCAAAATCTAACCCCTATATCCTAACCCCTATATCCTAACCCCTATATCCTTTCTTTAATAACGGCATTACGCCAAGCAACGCCAATGCAAGATATCCAAATTCTATCGCCGCGCAGCCGCCGCCACCACCGTCGCTTTTCATATTTCCGTTCGCAATGAATACTGATGCTGTTATTTCTCCGTTGTCGCGCCCGTCCAAGTCAAACTCTCCGCCGTCTCTGATGAACACTAATATCTCATAGTCGCCATTGGGTTCTATTTCTCCAAAGTTCATCGAGCCGTTATACAATATCGTAAAACACTTCTCGCCATATTCTGACGGGCTGCTGACATATTTAAAGAGTTTTCCCATGTTCATTGACGTCATTCCAACCAGGTTCACTTCAAACGGAAACACTACCTGCAACTCCCGGCCTTTCACCGGTATCGCGATTGCCGCCGTTTGCCCGTACGAGCTGAACTGTGCGCTTATTACCGGCAGGACATTGATGTGAATCGTATCCGCTCTNATTAAATCTTTCGCTACCTGGCTCGCTAAGCGCTGACTCTGGTATAACATGCCGCGNGANGAATTAAGNTCGTTTTCGGGTATGCCGGTTTTTTCGGCTACGTCTTTCCTGTCCGCCGGGTATGTCGGCGTTAATGTTNTTGTTATCGGGCCGGATTGTATCGCCGATATCTCACAGTTAGCCATAAATCCTCCGTCCACTGTCGTTACAGTTATAATTGCNGCTCCTTCTCCTATCGCCGTCACAAGTCCGTTTGTGGATACCANCGCTACCGACTCGTTGTTGCTGCTCCAGAATACGTCTTTAATTGTCGCATCCTCTGGTATCACGTTCGCTATCAGTATTCGCGAGCTTCCCACAGATAATACAGCCGATTCCGGAGTTACCGTCACTCCCATCACGGGAACCTCCGACTCTTCAATTACCGTCACCACTGCCGCGTTGGATGATACGGACTGCANGCCGGACGAACTTACCACGCAATAGAAATAATAAATTCCAACAGTTAAGTTTGNTGGAATTGGGAAGCTTGCGCCCTCCGCGCCGGTTATAANNGTGCCGCCCGTGTTGCTGTTTGTCGTATTTGAATACCACTGATAAGAGAGCGGCCCGCCTCCCGTCACGCTTGCCGACACCGACAGGCTGCGGCTTATGTTGCCCTCCATGACTGTCACATTCACAGGGTGTGTATTGATAGTGATAGCCGTTGAAGTCTGAGTACCAGCCGTCACCATCGCCGCATTGGATAGCGCCGAAGGCACGTTTGGCGCGCTCACCATGCAATAGTAATAATAAACTCCCGCTGTCAGATTTGTTGGGATAGCGTAACTTGCGTTCGTTGCGCCGGTTATCAATGTGCCGCCCGTATTGCTGTTGGTAGTATTTGAATACCACTGATAAGAGAGCGGCCCGCCTCCCGTCACACTCGCCGACACCGACAGGCTTCCGGTTATGTTTCCCACTGTAACTGTAGTGTTTGCAGGGTGAGTGTTGATAATTATTGTTGGCGTAGAACCAGAAATCACAGTCACTGCTGCTATATTTGACCTTACGGATACAGCACCAGGCGATCTTACCTCGCAAAAGTAATAATAGGTTTTCAGTTCCGAAGGAGTTACGTCTATACCTAATCTTAAGCTGGCGTTGGTCGCGTTAGATATCATGCCACCCTGATCATAGCTGTTAGTCGGACTATAATACCATTGATACGAGAGCTCGCTACCGTTAGATACTCTTGCGGAAACAAACAAGGCGCCGGTTATGCTGCCCAAAGTTACTGTGGCATCTGTAGGGTGAGTTTCGATAGATATAACCGGCGTGGTTGAACCCGTCGTCACGTTCACCGCCGCCGCGTTGGATGATACAGGTTGCGCTCCGGTCGCGCTGACTACGCAATAGTAATAATATGTTCCCACAGTTAAGGTTGTCGGAATGGGGAAGTTTGCGCCCGTCGCGCTTGGTATAATCGTGCCGCCCGTGTTGCTGTTGGTCGTATTTGAATACCACTGATAAGAGAGCGACCCGCCTCCCGTCACGCTTGCCGACACCGACAGGCTGCCGGAAATGTAGCCTACATTGAATGTTGTATTCGCTGCGGGTTGAACGCTTATAGTGATGGCAGGCGTTGTTGTCTGCCCCCACGGGAAAGGAAAGTTTTCGGTTCCCATGTTCAGTTTTGGAAATCCTCTGGTGTCCCAATACCACGGACCGGCGGCGGGAACGGAATCGTTGAACAGCCAGGAGTTGCCCGTATACGTTGACTTTGTCATAAGCTCGGTCGAAGTCTTTACGCCTCCGTGGACGCCGTTGACATCGTTGCTGGCAGTGGGAATAACCGCGCTGTTCAACATTTGACCTGCATAGCGGTAACAGTTATTTATCCTGCAATTGGACTGATGTCCCACCAAACCGCCAACACTTCTGTCAATGTTTGTTACGGTAACATTGCCTACGGCGAAGCAGTTTGTGAAAGTGCTTAAAGAGGTCAAACCGATTTGAGATCCTAAAAGACCGCCTGCGTAGAATCCACCGCTAACGCTGCCAATGGCATAACAGTTTGTTATAATCACATTGCTACTATTTATGATTCCCACTAAACCGCCGATGCCAGCTCTGGAAGTGTAATTTCCGCCGCTTGTTGCTGTAACATTGCCGGTAGCGTAGCAATTTGCTATGTTACTGTTGCCGTCGATATTTCCCACCAGCCCGCCAACGCTTCCATTAGAGATTGTTGTCGTAACGTTTCCTGTGGCGTAGCAGCTTGTGATGGTGGCGCCATAATATAAAGATCCAACTAGCCCGCCGACATCATTGACGCCGATGACATCTCCCGTGGCGTAACTTGCTACAATGCTACCTTCTGATTGAGATCCCATCAGCCCGCCGACACTGCCTCCTCCACTAACACTACCCGTGGCATAACAGTTAGTGACGCTGCCTATATTCTTAGATCCCACCAGCCCACCAGCATTACTTCTAACACTACCACTAACACTGCCAGTAGTATAACAATTTGTGATGTCACTGCTGCTACTGCTAGTGCCTTCTTGAGCTCCCACCAGCCCGCCGACACTTCCAGTGGAGCTTGTTGTAACATTGCCCGTGGTGTAGCTGTCTTCGATACTGCAATTAGAGCGTTGGTATCCTACCAGCCCGCCGACATTACCGGCGCCGATGACATCCCCCGTGGCGTAACTTGCTACAATGCTGCCTCCTGATTGAGATCCCACCAGCCCGCCGTTACTTGCGGCATCTCCGTCACTGCTGATATTACCTGTAGCATAACAGTTTTCAATACTGCTGTTTGTTTGAAATCCCACCAGTCCGCCGACTGTATCGAAACCACTTATATTGCCTGCTACATAACAGTTTTTAATACTGCTGTTTGTTTGAAATCCCACCAGCCCGCCGACGTTGTAACTGCCTTTTATTCCTATAGCAGCAATCTCCACGCCAAGGTTTTCAATCGTTGCATCGGATGTATTTGCGAACAGCCCTATAAAACTACTCCTGTCGACCCACAGACCGACTATCTTGTGAGCTCCGCCGTTAAACCCGCCTATAAATGGGGCGGAGCTAGGGTCTCCAATCGGCTCCCAGCCCGCCGTCCCCCATTTGACGTAGCCTGCGCCGCCGGGGGCAAGATAGTCGGTAAGGTCGATGTCGTTGCTCAGCTTGTAGAATTTATTCAACCCCTGTCGCACATTATCAAGTTCCGCCGGAGTAGAGATGAAGATGGGGTCATCCGCCGAATCTCCGGGCGCCGCCTGTGCGCCTGACGCAAAGCACAGCGCAAGAATTATAATCGCAGTAAATAATACTTTTCTCAAATTACTTCACCCTTCTTTTACGAATAATTATTCGTATGTAATAATTTCTGTATTACTATTATTATATTTTCATACCGGATTATTATCAAGCAAACGGTACATTTTTGTGTGCAAAATCGGAGAAAAAAACTGCAAAAGGATTTTTTCGTGTTACATATAACTCCTATCAATTTTTTGTGGTAAAGTAAATAGGTTAAAAAATACCCTGTCCGGGGGTTAGATTTTATTTTAAAAGGAGTGTTTTTCTTTGAGGAATTTTGCTTTGATGTTCAGGCAAAAAGGCGCGTCATTTCCGAAAAGCCTCCTCAAGCTGGTTGATTACCAATTTATTGCATTCTGGAAAGCCCTTTTTAGTTTGCGGCAAAATGCTCATTGAGAGTAGAGATGTAATTTGTTGGAAAAATGCAGAAGCTCTCATTTAAAAATCTTTCGTCTTGAGGAGTCAACTCACGAGTTAGCGCAGAAATATTCCTGTTCTTCATTGGTTGCGGCAGTGTTACAGATGAATCATAGCGATGCAACTGAGGATAGCGTTCGTATTCGTTCATGGCTTAATCCCAAGTTTGAAAAAACCATAGACGGGCTTTCACTTGGAAGCGCCAGTGAATTAGCTGCGGATAAATGGAGAAGACTCAGCTCTTTTGGAAAGGTTTTCGTATACGGTGATTACGATGTGGATGGAATATCATCTACTGTTCTTGCTATGGAGATTTTCGACAGAAAAGCGGAAAAGGTGCAATATTTTATCCCAAGACGGGATGTTCAGGGATATGGATTGCACGATTTTGTCGTGCGCCGGCTTGTCGAGATGGGATGCAACACTCTTGTTATAGTAGATTGTGGTACAAAAGATAAGGAAATACTTGACAGCCTTGAAACAGAAGGCATCAACGTATTTGTTTTCGATCACCATAGCGTTGGCGCCAACGAAGCATACTGGGAAAATACAGTCAACCCTCATATTGATGGTGATTATGATACAAAAATGCTATGTGCGACCGCTGTCTTATGGTTATGGGCGTGGAACGAAAATATTCTTCCTAAACATTGGCTGCAACATAGGGTTGATTTAGTAGCTCTTGCTACTATTTCGGATTGTATGCCGTTAAACTTACTGAACAGGGCGCTTGTACAACAGGGGATGAACCACATGCGCTCGCAGCCAAGGCAAGGACTGGCTTGCCTGTTTGATAAACTGGGTTTGAGCAGGTTCACCATTTCGGAAGAGCAGCTTTCAATGAAAGTTATTCCGTGTCTTAATGCGCCGGGACGGGTTGACTGCGCTGATTTATCGGTAAAAGTACTGAAAAACGAAAACAATATTTCCATGTATGTGGATGAGCTTATCAATTTGAATAAAAAAAGACAGTTGATCTCGGACAGCATAACTTGCAGTATTTTTGGAAGCATTGCGAGCGAGGGCGAGTTTTCGTATGTCTTATATGACGCGGATTGGCCTGTTGGAGTGCTTAGCAGTGTTGCCAGCAGAATGTGCAACGTCCGCAAAAAACCGATAGTTTTGGCGGCGCCGATACGGAAACAAATTCGCGGGACTTTGCGCGTGCCTGAAGGAATTGACGCGGTAAAAATATTGAAGTCTATTTCGCATAACCTGTTGGGATGGGGAGGACACACCTATGCCGCAGGGTTTTCGGTATCGATGGAAAAATGGGAAGAGGTTCAAAAACAGCTTGAAGAAATATTATCTAATATAGAGGTTAAAGAAAAATCAATTCAGGCTATAGAACTCCGCCCAAGCGAAATAGGGATAAATGATTGGAGATTGGTAGGCCGGCTTGGTCCTTTTGGAAACAGTAATCCATATCCATATTTTTATTACCCCGCAACAGGAAATGAGCGGAATCTGCCTCTTGGGAAAAGCAGGCAGCACGTTCAAATTGAAGTCGATGGAGTCCGGTTATTGGCTTTTAACGGTTATGATGTATTGGATGTTTATGACGGCAGAAATAAAAAAAGCCTGGGATGGATTTATCACCCGCGTATTGATTGCTGGCAAGGAGAAGAAAGAATTCAGTTTATCCTTGATTATATAGTAGCAGAGGATTAAACAATGCAGCAGCAGGATACTAATCAAGAAAACCAACGTTTCAGCCAACAGTATAATCCACAGTATAATATTGAGCGCGGGCTTTCAAGAGATGGATATTTTGAGGCTATTTTTCCGGAGGACAGGACTGAGGCTGTTAAAACAGCCTGGTGCGAATTGTGGGCTAAAGTTTATGGCGAGTGGGCGGAAGCCCAACTTTCGGAGCTTGGGAACGCTTTTGTATTTACAGCGTGGGCTCATAGCGGACAGAAAAGGTCCTCGGGAAAGCCATTTATAATACATTCTTTAAGCGTTGCAATAATACTTGCGGATATGCAGCTGGACGTCTCTACTTTGATTGCCGCTCTTCTACATGATGTGCTGGAGGATACAGAAGTAAAAAAAGGGGAGATAATAAGCAAATTCGGAGAAGATGTCGCGGCGCTAGTGGACGGAGTAACTAAACTTAATAAACTGCCGTATATGTCAGCTGAAGATTATAAAGCAGAGAACTTACGGAAAATGTTTGTGGTTATGGTAAAAGATATACGCGTTGTCCTCATTAAGCTTGCGGACAGGCTGCACAATATGCGTACCCTTGGCGTGTTCCGCCACGAAAAACAAGTGCGGATAGCGCAGGAAACTCTGGAGATTTATGCGCCACTAGCTCACAGGCTTGGAATATACGAAATGAAATGGGAACTTGAGGATCTTGCATTTAAGTATTCTGACCCGGAAACTTATGAGGATATTCGCAGGAAAGTCCGCAAACGTATGCCGGACAGAGAGGATATAGTTCAAAAGGGCATTGAGATTCTCTCTATGCACCTTGAAAAAGCAGGGATTGAATTCCGGATAAAGGGGCGAGCCAAACATTTTTTCAGTATTTATGGAAAAATGGAACGTAAAGGTCTTCCAGTAGAACAGATTTATGATCTTATTGCTATTCGTGTGCTTGTTAAAGATGTTGCAACATGTTATGCTGTTCTTGGAATAATTCATAATACATGGGTTCCGGTTCCCGGGCAATTTGACGATTACATAGCAAATCCAAAGAGCAATATGTATCAGTCTTTGCATACTACAATAATTGGTCCTACCGGTGAACCGCTTGAGATACAAATCAGGACTGAAGAGATGAACCGTTTTGCCGAATACGGAGTTGCGGCTCATTGGCGATATAAGGATGGCGAAGAATTTTCAAGTAAGACTATAGAGTCGAAATTAGACTGGATAAGGCAAATTCTTGAGGGTGACCACGAAGGGGAGACTCCTTCTGAATTTGTTGAACAACTGAAAACAGATTTTTTTGCGCATGAAGTATGTGTTTTTACGCCAAAAGGTAAGCCTATAGCAATGCCAAATGAATCGACAATGATTGATTTTGCTTACGCTGTTCATACGGAAGTTGGGAATCATTGCGTGGGCGCTACGGTTGATGGACGTATAGTTCCGTTATCAACAAAAGTTCAGCATGGTAATATAATTAAGATAACGACTTCGCAGCAGAGTTCTCCGTCGCGTGATTGGCTGAAGATAGTTCACAGCAATAAAACGCGTAATAAGATAAGAGCATGGTTCAGGCAAACTGAAAAACTTGATAAACTTGAAAAACAGGCGCGTGGTCAGGAAATTCTTGATAAAGAGCTGAAACGAAGAGAGTTACCGCTTACAAGCAGTGAGGAACTATCTCCACACCTTAATAAAGTAGCGCGCGACCTTGGGGTTAACTCGGGGGAAGACTTAATTGTCGCCGTTGGAGGATCTACTGTAAGTGCAAGTAATGTTATACAACGTCTTACACAATTGTGGATTCAACATCATGCAAATGAGGACTCCGCAGCTCCGGTTCAAAAACTGAGCGGTAAAAGGAATGATTTCGATGTAATAGTATCAGGAGCGTCCGGAGTTCAAGTAACGATGTCAAATTGTTGCGAACCGGTGCCAGGAGATCAGATAATCGGGTATCTTACTCATCTTCGGGGAATAACTATTCATCGGGCGGACTGCCACAGCATCCGGGACGCTCCGATGGATAAAATAACGCAGGTTGAGTGGAACGACTTAACGGGAAAGCTTTATACGGCGCGTTTGATAATTGAAGCGTTGGATAGGGGAAATTTGCTTCGTGACATTACGGAAGCTATAGGTATAAGCAATAGCTGGATTTATAATATAAAGGGAAGTCAGATTGGCAATAATATTTACAGAACGAAAATTGAAGTATCTGTCAGAAACCTTAGCCATCTTTTAGAGATAATGGGAAAACTGAACAATATTAAGAACGTAATAGAAGTTGTTCGTGGATAGGAGATAAAAATGAGGGCAATTATTCAAAGAGTTAGGGAAGCCAGAGCCACTTTTGAAGGTGAAGTACTAGGTGAAATAAAGTCTGGTCTTTGTGTTCTTCTTGGAGTAAAAGTGAGGGATACGGAAAAAGAATCCGCATGGATGGCGGAAAAATTAGTCAACTTGCGAGTTTTTGAAGATGACACAGAAAAGTTGAACCGCTCCTTGCTTGATACAAAAGGAGAGATGCTTTTAATTTCACAATTTACTGTTTATGGGGATTGCCGGAAGGGGAGACGCCCGTCTTTTACGGAATCTGCGCCTCCCGGAGAAGCAAAAAGGCTTTATGAATTAACTGTTGAAAAGGTAAAAAGTTATGGAGTACCTGTTCAAACGGGAATGTTCCAAACGCATATGATAATAGAAATAGCGAATGACGGTCCTGTTACTTTGATCTTAGATACTCCGGAAGGATAGTTGCATGAACATTAAGGGATTTGTCCTTGGACCTCTTGGAACTAACGGATATCTTGTTTCTGACAAACATGGGAATGCTGTCTTTATTGACCCGGCGGATGAAACTTCATTCATTATGGACTGGATAAAGGAGAACAATCTGAAGCTCAAGGCAATACTGCTTACGCATGGACATATAGATCACGTGGCAGGTTTGGGGGATAATAGTTTTACAGATTTAGTCAATGGGGAGATCTACATAAACGTTTTGGATTCTGTAATGGTGTTAAAACCTCAAAAAGAATTTGCGCTGATGCTTGGGTTTAATTTTGATGGAATATCTTCATTTAAGAATATTGAGGATGGAGAAGAATTGTCTTTTGGAGACCTTATAGTAAAAGTTATTGCAACGCCTGGACATACCGAAGGCAGCGTATGCCTGCTGATTAAAGAAAGAGAAGGAATTTCCGCACTTTTTTCCGGGGATACGCTTTTTGCAGGGAGTGTTGGAAGAACGGACTTACCCGGAGGAGATTTTCCCGTTTTAAAAAGTTCGTTAGTTAAACTGGCGTCGCTTCCATCTGAATTGGTTGTTTATCCCGGGCATGGTCCATTGACGACTTTACTACATGAGATGAGAAAAAATCCGTTCTGGCCAAGATGAAAATGAAATGAGAGGAGAACAAACTTGAGATTTTTTTCTACTTTTTGGGGTCTTGATATTGGAATAGATCTTGGAACAACAAATATAGTAGTTTACGTTAAAGGCAGGGGCAAAGGTAAAGGAATTGTCCTCAATGAACCTTCCATGGTAGCGCTGCGGAAGAAACCCCGCGGCGGCGGGCAGGAAATCATTGCTGTCGGGCGTGAAGCTAAACTGATGGATGGAAAAACCCCGTCGGGCGTGGAGACCGTATGGCCGTTGCAGGATGGAGTTATAGCAAATTTTGATATGACTGAAGAATTGCTTAGGTATTGTATTCATGAAGCCAGCGATGGGAAATATAATGTAAGACCGAGAGTTGCTATATCAGTTCCCGCTGAAATAACCGAAGTTGAGAGAAAAGCTGTAATTGACGCTACGCTTGGCGCCGGCGCAAAAGAAGCGTATGTAATTGAGGAGCCGATTTCCGCCGCTTTGGGGGTAGGTTTGCCCATTGATGAACCAAGAGGATCAATGATAATAGACATCGGAGGCGGAACCAGTGAAGTTTCTGTTATATCTTTAAGCGGAACTTCCGTAAAAAAATCCGAACGCATAGCGGGCAAAAATATGGATATTGCAATAATAAATATGATGAGGCAGCATTTTGGACTGTTAATAGGAGAAACAACGGCGGAAGAGGTAAAAAACACGATAGGTTCGGTTCTTAATCTTGAGCAAGAGCTTACCATGCAGGTAAAAGGACGCGATTTGTCAGGCGGGCTGCCGAGAATTGCCACTATTTCTTCCGTAGAAGTCAGGGAGGCGATTGAGCCGATTATTTCCCGCGTGGAGGATGTTGTTAAATTTGCTCTTGAACAAACTAAGCCTGAGTTGGCAAAGGACATAGCCGATCACGGCATTGTGCTGACAGGAGGAGTCGCTCAACTGAGAGGGCTTGCGGAGCGTCTTTCATGCACTTTGAATACCCCTGTTTTTGTCGCTGAGGAACCTCTTTTTGCAGTTGCGCTTGGGCTTGGAAAATATCTTGATGATTTGGATGGAAGAAAAAGAATGATATTAACCGTGCAAAGAGGAGCCCGTTAGAGCATTATGGATAGCCAATCCACGTATAAATGGGTGAATGGCGTGGTAGCTTTATCAATCTCGTTAATTTTACTTGGAGTTGCGCCCAGCCTTCAACTACGTTGGAATATTATTAATTTTGTCGGTAGTGTTCTGTATGTTCCGGAATATCCCGCTTTTATTCTTAGACACGCTGCGCTGGATTTTTCTGACTGGTATTCCAATAAAAATGAACTTGTCACGAAAATCGACAATTTAACAAAGGAAAATGTGAGACTTCTTATGCTCAACGCCGAAATTATGAATCAAAAAATACTTATTGATACCAACAGCAATTTGAATTCCGCCAAAGTGATATTACGAGCTCCAGCCGCCTGGTGGAATGAAATAAGGATAAACGCGGGCAGGAAAGATGGGATAGTTGCGGGAGACGCAGTTTTTAAGGATGGGTATTTAGTTGGCAGAATAAGCTTTGTTGAGGATAATTCAGCTTGGGTCGAGCTGATAACATCGTCTTCGCTGATGTTGCCGGCAGTAGTTGAAGAAACCCGTGATATCGGAGTCATTGGCGGCGATGGAGAAGGTGACGTATGGCTTCAGTTTATTCCGGAAAACAGAGGCATTGAGCAGGGTATGAATGTAAGCACCGCTCTTGTGGGAGATAAACTTCCTTCAGGTTTAAGAATAGGGAGCATTTCGGGCGAGAGTTCCATTTCGCCTAACGGCTTTAGTTCTATCCGCATAAACATTGGAGCAGATTTATCCAGGCTGTATTCGGTAGATTATAAAAAGGTAGCGGTTTTAAAACGATGATTATTTACGCTTTATTATCATGGTTTTTTCAGGATTTTCTGGCGGTGCTTTCTTTTGACGCGCTGCTTGTGCCGGACATTTTTCTTTTGTATATTATTTACAATTTGTTATCCGATTTTTCAAAAGACATGGGTAATGAAATTCTATTGATCTGGGTATTGTTCTTTGGAGGTATTTTGTGGGATTTGCGCTGGACAGCGATACCTGGTCTTTATGCTGCTGTATATATAGGTACATTTCTTTGCGCTTCGTGGGTTTGGAGTTTATTTCCTGAAAGCGGACACACCACGTCAATACTATTCGTTATATTGTGGTTGTCTCAGTTGCCCGGATTTTTTACAGGGCTATATTTATGGGATATAGGAGCTGAGTATTATTTTACGTCAATGCTTATTTGCCAGGCGTATTCGATACCTCTTGCAGCGATATTTTCGCTGCTTTACGTCAGAAAGTTGAAGTTAAAAAATGCCTGATGTAAAAGATATTGTGGAATCAAGACTCAAATTATGGCGTTGGTTCATGCTATGCACAGTGATTATACTGGTTGTAGGTCTTTATTTTTTTCAAGTTGTGCAAACCGACAAATATGTTTCGCTTGCTACAAGGAACAGGCTGCGGCTTATCAGGTTTCCTCCTGCAAGGGGAGAAATTCTCGATAGGAATGGGGCTGTGCTTGCCCTTAACGATACTACTTATAACATCATGGGATATCCTCTTGACTTGATGAAAGGAGATATCCTGGATAAATTCGCCATGATTCTTTCAAGGCAAGGGATAAATGTAGTATCCAGTGATCTTGTCAATAATATAAAAAAACAGCAAATGGTTCCGTATCGTGCTGTCACTGTAGCACAGAATCTTGCTATGACACAGATGGCCGAGATAATATCTGATCCGTATTTTATGCCGGAGCTTTTCCCTATACCTGTTTGGCGCCGCATTTACCCCGCTGGAGCTCTTGCTTCCCATATAACGGGGTACGTTGGAGAAATAAGCGAGCAGGAGCTGAAGCAATACAGAACTAAAGATTATCTTGGCGGCGATATTATAGGCAAAAACGGAGTGGAAAAAAGTTATGAAGATATATTGCGCGGAGCGGTCGGGCAGGAAGCAATAGAAGTTGATGCAAGGGGAAGGCGGGTAAAAAGCATCGAAACAAAAAAAGCGGTTTCGGGTAATAATATAACCCTCACCCTTGATCTTGCCGCTCAGAAAGAAGCTTTCAGGCTGCTTGAAGAGAAAGAATACCGCGGGGCAATAGTAGTAATGGATGTGCGGGATGGCGCGGTTATTGTTATGGCGTCTTCTCCGGCGTTTGACAATAATCCGCTTACGTGGGGAATTTCACTACAGGAATGGGACGCTCTAATGACCAATCCTTACAAGCCGATGATAAACAGAGCTATATCCGGCGCATATCCGCCTGCTTCTACTTTTAAAGTATTGATGGCTTTGGCGGCGTTATCCGAACAAAAAATTACGCCGCAAACAACGATTAATTGTCCCGGTAGTTTTACTATTGGAGGAAGAACTTTCCGTTGTTGGAGGCGCAGCGGTCATGGATCAGTAAACCTTCTCTCGGCCCTGCAACATTCCTGCGATGTTTATTTTTATCAGATAGGGCTGAGGCTTGGAATAGATAATATTGTAAAATGGACCAATCTGTTTGGTCTTGGAAGTACAAGCGGATTGGATATGCCCGGCGAATCTCCGGGAAATACGGCCGGACGGGAATGGAAAAGAAATAGATTTAAACAGCCATGGTATCCCGGCGACACGGTCAATTATTCGATAGGCCAGGGTTACCTGTTAACGACGCCGCTTCAACTGGCGTTGTTGTACGCTACGATAGCGAATGGAGGATATCTTCTGACGCCATATATGGTTGAAGGAAATGCAAAACCTTCCGAAAACCTGAAGATTGATAAAAATCATCTTGCATTGGTTCAGAAAGGATTATCTACTGTTGTTCGTGCAGGCACAGGTTCCCGGGCTGGAGTTTACGGTCTTGAAGTAGCCGGCAAAACAGGAACGGCGCAAAATTCACACGGACCGGATCACGCGCTCTTTGTTGCTTATGCGCCGGCAAAACAACCAGTTTATGTTGTTTCGATTTTGTTGGAAGAGACCGGACTTGGCGGAGGGAGCGTAGCGGCGCCTATGGCCGGTCAATTATTGGCTTACTTGCTTAATAAATAGTAATTTAGAATTGGAATTCTGGAGGAGTATATGGCTAAAGACATCCCAATAGTTCTCAAAGGCGTCGGATACGGAATAAGGCTTTTGATATCTGGGGAAGCGTCTGATGTAAGAATTATTAAAAATATTCGTGAACTACCTGAGCAAAGTTTTTCTCTTGCAACAGGGAGCGGTATTGTTATTGATTTACAATCAAGACAGAGCAGTGGAGTTTTGATAAGCAGACTTTTTATGGAGCTTGTATGGAACAGGAATCTTAATATACTGTCATGGAGTTCAACTAATCCGGAAACTCTCGAAAAATTAAAAGCGGCGGGATTTCCAACAGGAGAATACGCTGCGCCGGAAAGAAAGCATGAAGAAGTACCCGAAGAAATACCTGAAGAGGCGCCTGAAGAAATACCCAATTCAAAAAATGAATTGTATGTACTCCCTACTTTACTAATACACCGTTCTCTCAGGTCAGGGGAAAAAATAGAACACGACGGTGATGTTACCGTATTTGGTCATGTAAACAACGGCGCTGAAATCATTGCAAGCGGAAATATCTCAGTATTTGGCAAACTGAAAGGATTAGCGCATGCCGGAGTTAATGTTAAAGAAGGCAATGTTGCTTATATTTTTGCTTATTCATTTGAACCGCAGCAAATAAGGCTTGGAAATCTTATGAACTCAAAAGTTGGATCTCAAAACGCCTGGTGGGGAAAACCAGCTTACATTTTCATGGAAGAGAATTCCCTGATAATAAAGGGACTGTAATATATCGATAGGAGGGTTTTAAATTGGGTGAACAAGAATCTGTCGCAGCTTCTGATAATACTGAACTTCAAGATGAGCCGCAAATACTTGAAAAAGAAAAATCCCATGTGATAGTTGTTACATCCGGCAAAGGTGGAGTAGGTAAGACCACCTCAACATCTAATATAGCAGTAGCGCTGGCGAAATTAGGAAAAAAAGTTGTTGCCGTGGATGCTGATATTGGTCTTCGAAATCTTGATGTGATAATGGGGCTGGAAAACAGAGTTGTTTATACATTTGTGGATGTACTGGAAAATAGCTGTAGATTAAGTCAGGCGTTAGTCAGAGATAAAAGGGTCGATTCGTTGTATCTGCTTCCGGCAGCTCAAACACGGACTAAAGATGCGGTGAATCAAAAACAAATGGTTCAACTGTGCGATATGTTAAAGAAAGAATTTGATTATGTTCTTTTGGATTGTCCCGCCGGTATAGAGGGAGGATTCAAAAACGCGGCGGCAGGAGCGGATGAGGCGCTTATTGTAGTCACTCCCGAAGTTCCTTCCGTCCGCGATGCCGACCGTATAATCGGAATGCTTGAATCTATGGGCAAATCTCCTATACGGCTTATCATAAACCGTTTACGACCTGATATGGTGCGAGGCGGAGATATGCTTGACGTGCCGGACATAATTGAAATTCTGGCAATTAACCTTATTGGGATTGTACCCGAGGATGATAATGTAATAAAAGCTGCAAACAGAGGCGAACCAATGGCTTTTACTAACAAATCGCCTGCGGCCCGGGCTTATATCAGTATTGCAGAACGCCTGTTAGGAAAAGATGTTCCGTTCATCCATCTTAGCACCAAACCAAGAGGCATATTTGAGAGCATCAAAAAAATACTTGGGATATAGGGGGAGTCGGACATGACTTTTAATAAATTAGATGATTTTTTTAAAAAGATTTTAAATTCTCTCTTCGGTCGGGGAGATTCAAAAGAAAAAGTGGTATCGTCCGCTAAAACAGCGCGTGAACGTCTTCATATAATTCTTGCCCATGACAGGACTGACATATCGCCGGAGTTGCTTGAAACTTTGCGTTTCGAAATGATAAAGGTGCTGAAAAAATATATGGAAATAGATGAAGCGCGAATTGAAATAGATATTGAGGACGGAGGAATGGCTCTTGCAGTCAATATCCCCGTTATACAAGTTAAACGCGGAAGCTCGCTGAATTTAAAGAGAAGTAAACATGACGGAAACAGAGCTAACCATCCGTAATAACCTGATAAAGCAGGATAAGTGGCTGTTTTTTGCTTTATTAAGCTTGATTATAATAGGTATTATTACAATATTCTCTGCGGCTGCCGGTTTTTCAGGCAGAGGAACGGATTACGTNGTCCGCCAATTAATAATTGCGTGCGTGTCTTTGGCGGCTTTTACGGTTGTCATTGCGGTTGGTCATGAGAAAATATTTGAAATGGCATACCAAATTTATTTCATTATATTGCTTGTTTTGTTGTTCACAATATTTTTTGCCCCCCAGGTTACGGGATCGAGGCGTTGGCTTGTTATAGCGGGTTGGGGTCTGCAACCCTCAGAATTCGCAAAAGTTGTTATTTGCCTTGGGCTTTCAAAGTATCTTAATCGCAATCCTCCAATTACGATAAAGTCATACATCGGGGCATTTCTTTTTGTACTTCCTATATTTTTGCTGATTCTCATGCAGCCTGACCTTGGGAGTTCAATGGTTTTTATCGTTATCACCTTATGCGCGGTTTTTGTTGCAGGGGCGCCTAAACGTTATTTATTCGCCACGATAGCGCTTGGGATTTTAGCTTTACCGATTGGTTGGATTTTCTTAAAAGAATACCAGAAAGTCAGGCTTCTCATTTTCCTTGATCCGGCGGCCGACCCGCTCGGAGCGGGATACAGCGTTATGCAGTCGCGTATTACTATTGGGTCCGGCGGGCTATGGGGAAAAGGCTATCTTGAAGGAATGCAAAGTAAATTGCACTTTTTACCGGAAGCGCATACGGACTTTATTTTTAGCGTATATTGCGAAGAATTCGGCTTTATAGGCTCTTTGATTGTTCTTACTGTTTTTTGTTTTTTATTTTTACGAATATTACAAACAGGACTAAAAAGCCGTGATACCCGTTCCAAAATCCTGGTGACGTGTATTTCCGCGTGGATATGGTTTCAGATGTTTGAAAGTATAGGTATGAGCATGGGGATTTTGCCGGTGACAGGGCTCCCATTGCCTTTATTAAGCTACGGCGGAAGCTCAATGGTTTCGATTTTAGTTGCGCTTGCGCTGGTATCCAGTATACACATTTCAAACATAAAGAGCTATAAAATTGAGGCGGTTTGATGTATCCGGAGTTTAACGACCCATACTGGAGCTTGCTCGCTCAGGTCAAACGCCCGTCACGTTATAGCGGAAGCGAATGGAATCCAAAACTTGTAAATACTCAAAACGATTGCCAAACAGATGATGAAAAGTTTTCAACTAAGACAGGCTCGTCTGACAAACAAAAGTTGCTGTTTTGTCTTGCCTTCCCGGATGTCTACGAAATAGGAATGAGTTATTACGGATTTCAATTATTGGAAGTTTACTTAAATAGCCTTCCGGATGTACAAGTAGACCGCGTTTACTGTCCATGGACGGATATGGAGGCGCTGCTCCGGAAATCATCGCTTCCGCTTGTTTCTGTTGAAAATAAAATTCCACTGAATTTATTTGATGTAATTGGGTTTACACTACAACATGAACTTAGTTATACAAATATACTTACGATGTTGGATATATCGGGGATCCCTATCAGGTCTTCCGATAGAGGTCCAAAAGATCCTCTTATAATAGGGGGAGGACATGGCGCTCTTGTTCCGGGGGTAATTTCTCCATTTTTTGATGTTTTGTGTATCGGAGATGGTGAGGCAATTTTGCCGGAGCTCTGTTCATGCATTCTTGAAACAAAAAATGAGGCGCGGGATAAACGCCTGGAAGCATATTCGAGGATTCCCGGTGTATATGTCCCTTCCGTTGGCTTAAAATTTGGGGAAAAAGTAAGGCGCGTTTATTCTGTAAGTATGCCGCCTATTCCGGATTACCTGATAGTTCCCTCTGCTTCAATAGTTCATGATAGGGCTGCTGTTGAGTTGTTCAGGGGATGTTCAAGAGGCTGCCGTTTCTGCCAGGCCGGTTTTGTGACGAGACCGGTCCGTGAACGCAACGTTACGGAAGTAGTAGAAGGCGTCCAGAATTTAGTAAAAATAACCGGATGGGAAGAAGCGGGATTGCTGTCGCTTGCTTCATGCGATTTTACGGGTATCGAACATGGGTTGAGATCTCTTTCGGGCAGAGGATTTAAAGTCAGTTTACCAAGCCTGCGTATGGATACCTTTTCAATTGAACTCGCGTTGGGCATGGAAGGCGTAAAACGCGGCTCATTGACTTTTGCGCCTGAAGCTGGTTCTCAAAGATTGAGGAATGTTATAAATAAAGGAATTAATGATGCAGATATAGATTCGTCCCTTGAGCTTGCTTTTTCAAAAGGCTGGCACAGGATAAAACTTTATTTTATGATGGGGCTTCCGACAGAGACGGAAGAAGACCTTGAAGGTATAATTGAGATAGCGGACAGGGCTATGAGAATAGCGCGCGCACAAAATTGTAAGCGCGCAGAAGTAAGCGTTTCAGTAGCCGGATTTGTTCCTAAGGCGCATACTCCTTTCCAATGGGAGAGGCAAAACTCCATTTCAGAGCTTAGGGAAAAAGGGCGCATGATAAAGGGGAAAAACAGAAACAAGAGAATAACCTTAAATTATCATTCCCCAGAACAAACATTTCTGGAAGGGGTTCTCGCGCGCGGAGATATAAGAGTGGCGGACGCGCTGGAATTTGCGTGGCGGGATGGCGCAAGGTTTGATAATTGGACTGAGACGTTTGATTTGGATAGATGGAACAAAGCTTTCGACAGGGCGCAAATTGATAGCGGCGCNTATACNGGGCAAAGGGATTATTCCGAAGTTTTCNGTTGGGATATCATTGATATTGGAGTGACAAAAGATCACCTTTTGAGAGAAGCAAAAGCAGCGCTATGCGAAAAAAGTACGCCCGACTGCAGGTCCGCATGCAACGGTTGCGGTCTTCAGGGCGCCGGATGCGCCCTGAGCGCAGCTACAGGAGACGCCAACGATAATGCCGCGATATAGAATATTTTATTGTAAACGCGGGCCCGCTTGCTTTATTCCGCACATAGTATTACCGACAGTATTTACAAGAGCAGCTTCCCGCGCTTCAAACTCAAAAGATTATAATGATGAATTGAAGCCTATAGTTTTTCAAATGACTGAAGGGTTCTCTCCTCATGCAAAACTAAGCTTCGCGTCTGAGTTGCCGGTTGGTGTTGTTGCGTTGATGGAACCTGTCGATATATGGCTTCTGGACAGCCTTTCCGACATGCAATTCAAAGCTTGGAGCGACTATATGCCAACAGGCTTTAAGTTGAACTGCTTTTCGCGCATTCCGGATGGCAGCCCCTCTTTAAGCAAAAGCTGCCCCATATCCGAGTATCTGCTGAAGTCGAGCGCTCCAGACAAGATGGAATCAGTAAAAAAAGTCCTGTCCGGTATTACGGGTAACAAGTTAATTGACTGCAGCGACGCCGGAGAATTCGTCAGGTTCACCGTTAATAATAATTTAGTTGTACTGGGAGCAATAGTACGGGAACTCATATCTGAAAGTGCGGTTGAAGGATGGCATGAGTTGCGGATTGTAAGAGTAAAAGTTATGAGCGAAAATATGGACGTAAATTAAAAGCAATAGAATTTTGCTGCAAATTAAACGATTTACAAGAGGCGAATTAATTTGGATAGAAAAATAATTGCAAATACTATTGAAAATGAAGAAATGCGCGTCGCAATTCTGGATGATAATCGTCTTACAGAAGTTTTTATAGAAAGGCTATGGGAAAACCAGAAAGCGGGCGAAATTTACAAAGCGCGTGTTGAAAGCGTTTTACATGGAATAGAGGCTGCTTTTGTCAATTTAGGCGATGGGCGTAACGCTTTTTTATACCTTAAAGATGCTAAAGGGTACGATATTAAGCAGAATCAGGAAATAATAGTTCAGGTAACCAGGACAGCGCGAAAGAACAAAGGCGCCAGAGTAACGACGCGCATTTCTTTAGCCGGAAGGTACGTAGTGCTTATTCCCGATGGAAAAGAAGGCGGCGTGTCGAGGAGAATATTGTCCGAGGAAGAACGCAAGCGTTTTAAATTTCTTGCGAAAAAACTAAAAGGCGACGACTATGGCGTGATAATCCGGACCGCCGCTGAAAATATAAGCGAAGAAGCCCTTGTTCAGGACGTTGAAGTTTTGCGTTCCATTTGGCGCGAAATAGAGCATAACTCAAAAAAACAATCTTCTCCTTGTCTCTTGTACCGTGACCCCGGGCTTCTGGGGCGCGTTCTGAGGGATGAACTTACCGAGAGCGTATCCGAGATAGTGGTTGACAATGAAGAAGAAGAGGAAAACGTAAAGAGCTATTTATCAATACTTTATGGAGATAATCTCCCTGAAGTTTCGCTATATAATGGCATTACGCCGATTTTTGAGTACTATAACATCGAGCAGGATATTGAAGCGGCTCTTTCGCGCAAAGTATGGTTAAAATCCGGGGCGTGGCTGATGATTGAACACTCTGAGGCATTTACATCTATAGATGTAAATACAGGCAAGTATGTTGGAAATACCGATTTAAGACATACAATCCTGGACACCAACATTGAAGCGGCTTCTGAGATAGCGCGGCAGTTAAGGCTTCGCGCAATTGGGGGTATAATAGTTATTGATTTCATAGATATGGAGCTCGAGGAAGACAAACAGTTACTAATAGAAAAATTGGAATCTGTTTTTCAGATGGACAAATGCAGAGCGAGAGTTTTTAGCGTTACTAAACTGGGATTGGTTGAGTTGACGCGCAAGCGCAGCAGAACAGACTTAAGGTCGCTTCTCATGCGGTCATGTCCATGTTGCGGCGAGACGGGCTTCGTTTTGAATGAAGATACTATAGCTTTAACAATCAAACGTTTCCTTCGTAAAATAGGACAGGCGAACCATTCGAAAGCCGCTTTGATAGAAACGCATCCCTATGTTGCCGAATATATAGCTGAAACTTACCTGTCGTATTGGGAAGAGGAATTGGAAAGAAAGATTTACATTGCGGCAATCGCTTCATTCCCATGGAACAAGTACAGGCTTGAAATTCAAGGAGCTTTAGAGCGAGTTGCACAAAAAGTTGCGCAATATGAAAAAAGAGGAATAGAAGTTAAAAAATCTTCCTGACGTCAGGGGCGGCTGTTTGAATTCCCCTCACATCTCAATTTCACAATTCCATTATCTATTGACTTCATTGAACGCTAAATACCGTATAAAAATTATCTATAACGAAAATTGTTGAAAATGGGTATGTATAATTCAGCTATTAGAATACAAACAAAAAATTGAATGTCAACGGTTTGAGTTGTATTCTAAAAGTTAAGAGGTGTTCTGACTTGCGGTTAGGTTATAACCCGCAAATTAGCATGAATCTTCAGCGGTTGGCAATACCCTCTGACATGGTACCGTATACTCAAACACACGACCGTTGGCAAAGATTGTCTGAACACCCAATGTCAGCACGCCGTCGGCATACGTATAAGTTCCGCCGCATGTCGCGATGCCTAACTTGTTGCCCTCTGGAATCTGCACGGAGAAGGTTTCCGATTCTACTTTCAGGAAAAAGTCATACTTCTCAAGATAGCCGCTTTGTTCAAATGTGTAAGTTCCTGTTCCGTCCTCGTTCACACTGAAAGAGAGGTTGATGTCGCCGACGCTTCCCGCCCATTCACCGACATATTCAGATGGTATAGCCGCCATCGCGGTGTAAGGCAAAATCATCGATAACACAACAGCCAACATAATGGGCAGCGCTTTCTTCATGGGGATTCCTCCACTTCTGTAGTGATGATACACGTCCGTACCACCTGTTAAATTCAGTATAGCATTGTGTCCGTATTATTGCAATCACAAACAATATCGGCAAAAAAACAGCGAAAGCGCTGAATTCGCGCCGTTTCTCAACATGATGGCAGAATGGTATTTTATTAACTCCAGGCATGCGGGCGCCCAATGTCATTTAGTTACCTTAGCTGAGATTGGCGACAAGCGCCTATTTTACACGTCTTCGCGAGCCCGAAGGGCGCGGCGATCCAACCATCGCCCCATAGAACCATATTGGACGCACACTGCATGTGACGGCCTCATTCAGGACGCTGCAAGACGATTTATCCGAGGCGCCAGCTCAAATACTCCTTGGATTTTACACTTGATTTGTCGTTTACCTTCTTCCAAGTTAATAATTGTTTGTTATAATAATTATTGAAATTTTATGACTTGTTAACAAGTGTTTGTTATAATAATTATTGCAATTTTGCGACTTGTAAACATGTATTTGTGATAACAATAATTGCAATTTTGTGGCTTGTTGGCAGGTGTTTGTAATAATAATTATTGTAATTTTGTGACCAATAACACGTGTTTTTTATAATAATTATTGTGATTTTGCGACTTGTAAACAAGTGTTTGCTATAATAATTATTGTAATTTTTGGCTTATTAACAAGTGTTTGTTA
>WRNQ01000011.1 GCA_009776565.1 Synergistaceae bacterium
ATAAAAAACGAGTTGTTAGTTACGGTGGACATGCGCCTCTCCGAGTGAAGCGAGGAGAAAATGGCGCGTCCATAAAATAGTTTTACTTGTCACTAGTATTTATAGCTCGCCAAATTTGCAACACCATGTGGGTTGCGGGCAAAGCCCGCTTTGGCAACTTACGGCCCAGGAACGCAAATAAAAAACGCGTTGTTTAAGCCGGAAGTTGCTAAACACAACGCCGGATGAGGCGGCGTGCGAGCGCCTCGCGCTCGTGAGGCGAGGGGAACCGCGCTTCGCCGAGCCGAGTTGGGTTGCGGGCGATAGCCCGCATTTGATGGCTTAGAATTGCTAAAACGCTCTAAGTTAAGCATACAGAATTTGAGACATGCACTTTATCATAATCATCAAATCAGACCTCGGGCAACTTAACCCGAAGTATGCTGATAATTGATGGTAATTGCTGATAATTGCACCGTAAATTGAACCGTAAATTGAACCGTAAATTGCACTTAATATTTTACTTAACTTGTTGTTGCGTATTCATATTGTTTTTGCTATACTATCATCAAGGAGTTGATGATATGCCAAACATTAAGCCGGTATCGGATTTGAGAAATTATAACGAGGTATTGCAGAGCGTAGATATTGGGCAGCCTGTTTTCCTCACAAAAAACGGGCGCGGGCGGTATGCCGTTTTGGATATGCGCGAATATGAAAAAACGCAGGCGACCATAAAATTGTTAGCCGAATTAACCAAAGGCGAACAGAGCGCGAGAGAAAAAGGCTGGCGAACAGTGGACGAGGTGGAAGCCAGGCTGGGAATTACCTTATGAGCAATATCCGTTACACTCCCGAAGCGGAAGATGACCTTGCCGGGATAAAAGATTGTATTACCAGGGAAATCGGCAATCCTACTGCGTCATTAAATACGGTTGGAAAAATCACAAAACGCATAAGGGGTTTGAAACAGTTCCCTGAGTTGGGCGCGCGGCTATCCTCAATCATTGACGTTGATACGGATTACCGCTTTCTTGTTTGCATGAGCTATATAGTGTTTTGCCGTATTGACGGGAATGATGTATATATTATCCGTGTTTTATATGGACGGCGCGATTATGCTAAAATATTGTTTGGAGAATTGCCGCCAGACGAGGCGGATGATAAAACGGAATAGACGGAACGCACACCATCGTGTTGAGCGTTTTACTTCGGGTCGATTTGCCCGAAGTGACGGGTTTGGGCATAGCTCCAACAAACGTTTTTCCGGTGTGTACGAACACCGGAATTGCTTACTCGGCTATTATCCACAGGCGTAGATAATAGTGGCAAGCAAGCGGGTTATCTATGGTGGGTTGGATTTTCCGCGTTTCTGTGGTTATCCCACGATGGATAGTTTATCAAGTAATATGTTTTGCATATTGGGCATATTGGTAATTTTATTGAGGTTTGGACCTTGACTTATCTGAAAAGAGCAACACTGAAATTTGCATATGAGCGATGAAGAGAGGTAGCCAAAAAGCTGTTACCATTGCGCAAAGCCGTACCGACGCAACGCCTCGGGGTCAGTAGCGGCAATCGTGAGAATCCGCGCTGCTGCGCCGCTCGGCTTTCCACGTCCGTATTCCCATGACTCCACCGTTTTTTTGGAAACACCGATAACGTCGGCAAAAAACCCTTGCGACATATTGAGGCTATTTCGAATATTCCGTTTCTCTTCCGCAGTATAAACCTTCGGCGGCGTCGTTGACACATAGTTAGAACGCAGCTCTATTTTGCCTTGCGCATGGTCGAGCATTTCCTTTAGCCCTTGCATGATCCCCTTTGAAACCTTACTCATGTCCTTGTCCTCCTAAGTCCATCTTCGCTTCTCAATTTTTTTGCGGAACACCTATCGTTCTTCACTTGTTATATTTTCCTTCTCGTTTTTCGGATATGCATAAATAAGGTATATTCGCTCGTAGACAACAAAATCTACATAACGGTGAGGTTCATTCCGCGCATGACAAGCTCCCGCAACCGGTTCGGCGGCGCGGGTATGCTGTCGCTTCCAACCCGGACATAGGCGATGAGGTTACCATCGGCAGAATAGAAGTATGGAGTTTCATTTCCTGCCTTGACTTCAACAATCAGAATATCTTTTCCTTCGTCGGTTTGGTATGCACGAAAATCAACAGTCGGCAAAGGGATGACCCTCTCATTTATCTGCTTGCTTATAATGTCGATGTCGCGCTTAATATCGGCAAATCCGACGACCGATTTATCGTCCGCCATGCCGAATATCAATCCTCCGCCTCGCTCGTTTGCAAAGGCGCTGACAGACTTCAGCCATCTTTTCGGTTTTTTGACTTCGAGCATTACTTTGAAGTCGCAGTCGGTCAGCTCCGCGAGAAGTTTTTGTACGTCAGCCATTCGTAATCCCCCGCCATTTTTTGTTTTCTCCCTAAAGTACATGACCATGTTCTGCCTATCATTGAACTGCAGCATGTCAGCCGCTCTCGATAACGGCACTCAGCATGCAAATACCGTCATGAACGGCTTCGTTGCGGTTCTAAGCGTTGCGGTTCTAAGCGTTGCGGTTCTAGGCGTTGCGGTTTAGGCGTTACGGTTTAGGCGTTTAGGCGTTCAGAATCTTAGCATTACGATTTTTTTAGGTGTTTAAGCGTCCAGATTCCTAACGTTGCGATTTCAGGTGTCTAGAGTTTATCTGAACAATTTGCCGCTAACCGCGGCGCCTACGATCTTTTCAAGCTGCAAATCAGTATCCATCAATATCTTGACCCTTTCCCCGGCCTTTTTTGACATGGTTTCATAAAATTTTTTATCTCGGGAATAGCGAATTATCGTATCCGCCATTTCACTGTACGACCCCACGCAAAAGTCTGACCCGGCGCCAATCGCTACATCGCCGCTTGCCGTTGTCACAGCAGGAAGCCCTTTATACATTGCCTCCGCAACCGACGTACCACCGCCGGTCCTTTTCGGATTGACATAAAGATCGCAAACTTCCATGACCGCCAGCATATCGTCCTGAAAACCAATATACGTGGAATTATCCCTTATCACGGCGTTATCGCGGCAGACCTTTTCATAATTGTTGAAATTCCCGGCAAATACCAGATGAGTGTTATATTCAAACGTTTCTGACAACATGTCTAAGAATTCACGCGTGATCTCATCGCCAAGCCTTGCGCCCACTATAATAAGCAAAAATTTGCGCTGCGGTAAACCAAGCGCTTCTCTGCTCAGCGTCTTTGATTGTGGTTTGAAATTTGATGTAAAAACGCTCTCAATAATATGTTCTTTATCAAAGCCAAATTGTTCAAGATATTTTATGTCGCTTTCGTTCACTTTCCTGCCGATAACTTGGAATTGGCCCTCTGTTGTCACCAGCCCCGACGGGACTGTCGATATGACAATAGTTGGGACAATCTTGCTGCAAACGTCGCTAACAATGCTGTTACCTCCTATAGTCAGTATGAAATAGGGTTTTCTTTGCTTAACCATTTCGACTATTTTTAGTAATCCGTTGACATCCGGCATTTGACAGTCAATTTGATAATATGGTATTGAAATGTCCTGATATTGAACATGTGATTCCGCTTGAAGCTCCTCTATAACATTCCCAAAAATAGCGTTATGAAAGGGAACAGCGCCCAGGGTGGTCAGCACCTCCCTTGTGTTTATCAGTATCACGTCCATGCCTTGGCGCTTAATAAGGCTGTAGCACCTGTCGAGAGCAGTCTTCGTCGGCCCATGTTCCAAAGCTAAATACTGACCGGTCATCACGATTGCAGATTTCTTGTCTCGAAGATGCTTGGGGATAAACGTTAGCGCTCCTTTTACGTTCGCCAGGTATCCTTTAAAAATGTTCCTGTACAAACGTCGCGTAAATACCGACGTATCCCTGCTGCCAACGGAAGCGTTCACAAAACTGATCCTTATGCATTGGTAGTAAATGAAGAATCTCTCTTGGTCAGTCAGCCTGCCGCTGCTTAATGTATTTTGAATGATTTGGTTTAAATACCGGGTTTTATCCTCATGGTTCCCGTTTAAGCAGATCAGCGAAGACAAAACAAAGTTATTGACGTATACGTCATAGGAACCCGACAGTATCTCTAAATACTTTAATGTAGACACCATTTCCAAATCAGTCATTTTGGGTATGGCGCCGGATTGGTCACTTATACATCTGTTGATCGCCGTCGCATTTTTATAGTAATAAGCAATACTAAGGCCAAAATTCTTTATATGCTCGCTCAATTCAAACACTGCCAACTTGTTGAAAAAAAAAGCAAATTCTGTATTCAATACACTCGGGCGCAATGTGATTTTTTCATCATTTAATGGGATTATCAGATCCGGCCCCAATATCGGCTCAAATACATAGAACCTCCCTGATGTGTAAAAGAGTTTTGTCACGCGCGGCTCATCATTCGCGCGGTCGGCGTCAGCGCTTGCGCGGTCGGTGCTTGCGTCAGCATCGGCGTCAACGCCAGCACCAGCTTCAGCATCGGTGTCAGTGTCGGCGCCAGCGCCGGCGCCGGGCTGCTCTGTGTCGAACTGCTCCGTGGCGAGCTGCTTACCATTGCGTTGCTCACCGCCGGGATGTGCGGCTAGCTGCGTGGCGCTGGGTTGCCCCGCGGCGAGCTGCTCCGTGGCGAGCTGCTTACCGCTAGTTTTCTCACCACCGGGATGCGTGGCTAGCTGCGTGGCGCCAGTTTGCTCTGTGGTAAGTTGCTCGGTGCCGGTTTGCTCACCGCTGGTATGCGCAACGCTTGGATGCCCCTCGGTGAGCTGCTCATCAACATGATGCTCACCGCCGTGATGCGTAGCGCCGTGATGCCCCTTGGTGAGTTGCTCGTGGTCAGCTCCAGCACGCCCACTGGTGAACTGCACTCCCCATTTTCCTGTATAGCTGTCGGCTATTGATTTTATGAAGCTAACAACAGGCTTATATTTCCCTATAAATGGTATATCCGAAAACAGAACGTCAACCTCTGAATCACAATATATTGGTTTGTACAAATTCTCCTCATGACTATATTTACCGCAAAGTAATTTTACGGATAATCGATCTGACAAAGTATATTCACTGCCGCTGTTGCTGTTGTTGGTGACATCGTTGCTGGTGACATCGTTGCTGGTGTTGCTGATGTTGCTGATGTTGCTGTCGTTGCTGTTGTTGTCAATGCTGATGTTGCTGGTGATATCACTGTTATTGTTGATGTTGCTAAAATTGCTTAAATATATGAATCCGGAAAATATCCCATGAAATACTCTATAAACTAATTTTAGCAGCTTTGACGCATCGGTTATAAAGTAGTATTTGTTGTCTGTAAGATTACCGCCAAAATAACCCTCGATCATATCCATTATTGTTTGCGGTCGGAAAGGAATTTCCCCTGTCAAATCAAATAGGCACACGTCATAGCCCATCTGGTCAAGAGCCTCGATATAGCTTTTTATCTTGCTTACATTATTTCTATCTTTTTTATCTTTATTACTATTGCTTTCTTGATTATCTTTGTTGTCATTATTATCTTCATTGTCATTGTTGTCTATATTGTCATTGTTGTCGTTAACGCCGTAGCATCCACATGTAAAGCACAAAAATATATTCTTCGTCATATGCAAATCTCCTATATAAATAAATTTGCCATATCGATAAAAGTATCCTTATTACAATATCAAACACGCGGAACGCCTGCTTTATCTTCACGCCAACGTAGCGCCACGTGGCGGCGTAAATAAGCCGGGATAGCTAAGATATTTTGTGTAGCGCTGGATCGCTCCAGCAATTTAGCGCTTGCCGGTGCTGTTGCACCACTTTTATTCGCCTTGTTTCCAACGTTTTCATATGATATATTGTCATAGAAAATGACAAATAGCAAGGCGCTCGATCGGGCGATCTGCAAAAGATACGCGGATACTGAGAAAACTTTTCGCATTTATCTCACATGAGCTACACTTTGACCTTGAGGTGTATTACCCATTTAATACTCTACGCAACGATGACTATACTGGAGTTTGATATGGATGTTGGGGTATTGGCGTCAAGAGGCATGATTAGTGATACCCTTGAGAGAGATGACAAAGTCATGTTGCAGATAATGGACGTTCGCGAGTGTTTTGTTAATTTCAATAGATTTGGCGACACGGATCCTCATACTATTTTTTTATGGACATTCGCCCCCGTAAAAGAAAGGGGATATATTATGAAGGAAACAAATGGGGTTCCGAGAGTTGAATATGTCCGTATGAGCCATGCGAACTATAACGATACAAGAGTTAATACGCAAAGCGGCAGAGCAAGGCTCGGAGTTAATAACAATCTGTACGTCAATCCCAAATCAAAAGGAACTTCAAATAAAAAAACAAAAGATAAAAAAGTCTGACATGCAATATAGCTCAACCTAAAGCTTTTTTTGTGTATCACTTTTTATAAAGCTGTTGGGCAAAACCATGGATGACCACTATAGTTTAGAGTTGGACAGCTTAAACCGTGAGGAAATCGATTTTCCCTCTAACCCTTTTATGCTTAACCCTCTGAATGCAGATATAACTTATATTTTTATTTGAAATAATGAAATTAGTGGTGTAAAGCGCAACTTATAAATTATAAACTCAGACAAAACATTTCGTTACTGTTTGACACAATAAAAACGGTGGTATAAAATAGTGTTACGGGCAAAGGTCTACGCAATCGGCGCGAGTGGCCATCAGCGGCGGGGCAGAAGACGGTGAGCCTGCAAAATCAATAGCCGGAAAGGATTCCGGTACATTTAAACATGGAGGTGGATAATAAATGATTATCAATCACAACATTCCCGCGCTGAATACCTATAACAGGTTGACGGCGAATTATCTGGGGATGTCGAGATCGCTGGAAAAACTGGCGTCCGGCCTGCGCATTAACAAAGCGGCGGACGACGCAGCAGGTCTTGCGATATCCGAGAAAATGAGGTCACAGATCAGAGGCCTCGATCAGGCAGTCAGAAATGCACAGGACGGTATCTCCCTAATTCAAACAGCAGAAGGCGCATTAAGCGAAACCCATAGCATCCTGCAGAGGATGAGGGAATTGGCTGTCCAAGCGGCAAACGACACCTACACATCTGAAGACAGACTCGCAATCCAAGCGGAAATCAGCCAGCTTATTTTGGAAGTTGACCGTATTGCGGCGACATCGCAGTTCAACGGCAAAAACCTCTTGAATGGCGACATGTCCGCGCTCACCTCGACCGATAATATACTGACACAGGTGTTTATGAGAGACGGTCTTAGGGTTGTTGACCAATTCGGGCAGAAAGAGCCTGGCGGCGGCAACTACAAGATCACGATCACAGCCGAGCCAGGAAAAGCAGAGATCCAAAAAACCGATATCATGAGAGTCAAACACGAGGTGTTTGAAGGCGGGAAAAGTATGATTCTGATGTCCGGTATAAACGCCACTTATGGGGATCTTGGCGTAGCCAATGACGGCACGTTAAGGCTAAAGGAAGAAGGTGGCGTGTCGATTACTTTCACTCATACCGCCTCAGAAAACAGCATTACAGCGACCTACGTAGGAGACCCGGATCTCGGCGGAGTGATCAATGTGGTAGTCAACCTGGTTGAGGGAACGACTATCCAGGAGGCATACGAATTCCTAAAAGTAGAGATGCCGCGTGTCACGATTGATGGCCCTGATAATGATCCGGCAAGCGTTGTTGGCCGCAAATTGGGTGACGTCTTGTTCGTGGAAAGGGATATTAATGCGGCGCCAAACACAGGGAGTGCTGAAGACGCAAGCACGGTGACCCCTGCCCTCATCGACGTGGGCTATGGCGCGCGCATAGGCATGATCGCGCAAGAATTCTCACGGCTCAGGGATATTGACAGGTTCTGGGATGCCAGTGGCAACTTTATTCTCCAGAATCCGCAGACCTTAACTCTGACACAGGGCAACGGTTATCAGACAAAAATTACCCTGTTTGACCAAGATTCAATACAGGACGTAACAGATAAGCTGAACAACGCCATCTACTACGGTCTTAATCAGAATCAGTTTGTCAGTCAGGCGCTCTCCAAGAACTTTGTAACTTACGTGTCCAACCCGGCTTCCGGAGCTGAGTTTAAGTCAGTCAAAGGAACGTTTATCATTGCTTCAGCCGTCGCCGGCGAGGATGGGAAGATAGCCTTCTCAGGCCCGAGCGCAGTATTAGACGCATTGAGTCTGATGACGATCCAAAAAGCCAAAGACAACATATTCACCGTCAATGTCACTGACGCTCATACAAACGCTATTATAGCTAACGGAGTGAGGTTCTCCGGCAATGTGCTTGTTGGAGTGATCCATCCTAACGTCGATGTGAAGTTCGATTCAAACGCTAATATCAAAGTTTCGGGCAGCAATGCGTATACAGGCGGCGCCGGTGATTACGACAAGTCGTTTACACTTAATTCCATCTTTGTGACCAGCGGAATAAAATACACAACATTTGTTCATATCGCAGATCGCACGATGGTACTCCATGTTGGAGCGAACCAGAAGCAGGACATCGGCGTTGGTATTGCCAATATGTCGGCGGCGTCCCTCGGAATAGCAAACATCCTTGTTACAGACAATGAACGGGCAAATAGCGCGATCGGCAAACTCGACATCGCTATCAGCCGCGTATCAGCTGAAAGGGCAAAACTCGGCGCCGTGCAGAACAGGTTGGATCATACGATTGCCAACCTGACGACGTCAGCCGAGAATCTGACCGCTGCCGAATCACGCATCAGAGACGTAGACATGGCGAAGGAAATGATGAACTTCACGAAGTATCAGATCCTCGTAAACGCCGCGACTTCGATGCTTGCGCAGGCAAACCTGATGCCGCAGAGCGTGCTTCAGTTGCTGAGGTAAGAACATCCGAAAACTACAAGGAATGTTCTGCTGAAAAGAGTGCTCCACGCTATGGTAAGTATGTGAATGAAGATATTTAGTATTGGTTTTATTAATGTTCTTTTTCAGGCGCAGTTTTACGCAATCCGGCGCTAGTGGCCATCAGCGGCGGGGCGGGAGACGGAGAGCCTTAAAAAATTCAACAACCGGAATGGATTCCGGTACATTTAACATGGAGGTGTATAATATTGATTATTAATCACAACATTCCCGCGCTTAATACATATAACAGGTTGTCGGCAAACTACCTTGGGATGTCGAGATCGCTGGAGAAACTGGCGTCCGGCCTGCGCATTAACAAAGCGGCGGACGACGCGGCAGGCCTGGCGATATCCGAGAAAATGAGGTCACAGATCAGAGGCCTCGATCAAGCAGTCAGAAACGCACAGGACGGTATCTCCCTAATTCAAACGGCAGAAGGCGCATTAAGCGAAACCCATAGCATCCTGCAAAGGATGAGGGAATTGGCTGTCCAGGCGGCAAACGACACCTACACATCTGAAGACAGGCTAGCTATTCAAGCGGAAATCGGCCAGCTCATATTGGAAGTTGACCGTATCGCAGCCACGTCGCAGTTCAACGGCAAAAACCTCTTGAACGGAGACATGTCCGCGCTCACCTCAACCGACAATATCCTGACTCAGGTATTCATGAGAGACGGGCTCAGGGTTGTCGACCAGTTCGGGCAGAAAGAACCCGGCGGCGGCAACTACAAGATCACGATCACAGCAGAACCCGGAAAAGCGGAGATTCAAAAAACAGATATAATGAGGGTCAAACACGAGGTGTTTGAAGGCGGAGACAGGATGCTCCTGATGTCCGGCATCAATATCACTTATGGAGACATGGGGATTACAAACAACGGCTTAGTTAGGATCAACGAAACCGGTGGCGTAACGTTAACTTTTGGCACGGCAGCTACAAACGAAGTCTCAGCAGAGTATAGTGGGGGAGTTATTGCTATAACGATCAATTTGGCGCCGAATACCACTATTCAGGAAGTATATGAGTTTTTGAAAGTCGAGATGCCAAGAGTACAGATAACAGGAACTGAGGATGGAAGAGGCGTCGTCGGGCGCAATTTAGGCGACGTGGTGTTCATAGAAAGGGATATTAACGCTGCGCCAAACACAGGACTTGCTTCAGCTGCAACAAAAGCCGGCGCTGTCGACGTTGGCTATGGCGCCCGCGTTGGAATGATCGCGCAGGAGTTCTCACGGCTACGTGATATTGACAGGTTCTGGGACGCCAGCGGTAACTTCATTCTAGAGAACCCGCAAACATTAACTCTGACACAGGGCAACGGATACAAGACGAACATCACGCTATTTGACCAGGATTCTGTGCAGGACGTAACAGATAAGCTGAACAACGCCATCTACTACGGACTCAACCAGAATCAATTTGTCAGCCAGGCGCTGTCTAAAAACTTTGTCACATACGTGGCCAACCCGGCAACCGGAGCTGAGTTTAAGTCTGTCAAAGGCACGTTTGTCATAGCTTCCGCCGTCGCCGGCGAAGACGGGAAGATTTCCTTCTCGGGCCCGAGCACCGTATTAGACGCATTGAGCCTGATGACGATTCAAAAAGCCAAAGACAATATATTCACCGTCAACGTCACCGACGCCCACACAAACGCTATAATAGCTAACGGTGTGCGGTTCTCCGGCAACGTGCTTGTCGGCGTGATTCATCCTAACGTGGATGTAAAGTTCGATTCAAACGCTAATATCAAAGTCTCAGGCAGTAATGCGTATACACTCGAACCTAATTCTGATTACGATAAGTCGTTTACACTTAATTCCATCTTTGCGACTAGCGGAATAAAATACACAACATTCGTTCATATCGCTGACCGCACGATGGTACTCCATGTCGGAGCAAACCAGAAGCAGGACATCGGCGTAGGTATCGCCAACATGTCAGCCGCGTCCCTCGGGATCGCAAACATCCTTGTCACTGACAACGAGCGGGCAAATAGCGCGATTGGCAAGCTTGACATTGCTATCAGCCGTGTATCGGCCGAAAGGGCAAAACTCGGCGCCGTACAGAATAGGTTGGATCATACGATTGCCAACTTGACAACGTCAGCCGAGAACCTGACCGCAGCCGAATCGCGTATCAGAGACGTAGACATGGCGAAGGAAATGATGAACTTCACGAAGTATCAGATCCTCGTAAACGCCGCAACGTCGATGCTGGCGCAGGCAAACCTGATGCCGCAGAGCGTGCTTCAGTTGCTGAGGTAAGAGAATCTATAGACTGCGCGCGGAATGTTCTTATAAAAGAGAATGCTCCAATGCAATGGAATGTTCTACATACAACGTTCAAAAAGGACTCCGGAAAACCTGGAGTCCTTTTTGCATATTATGTATGAGTGACAAAGAAAGTCATTTTTTCATAATATGATTATAACGGCGTGGTATTTTATAAAATATTATTAATAATGTAATCAAATAACTATGAAATTCTCCCCTCACAACGTTTAATAGCTGTTTGATTTGGCTAAATATACCGATATAATATTTGAAAAGTGTTATGGGTAGGAAGGGGAAGCGATACATGGTCAGTAATTACGCCGACATTCTCAACTGCAATCATTCCGATATTATCATGGACAAGCTACGCGAGATAGAGAAAAACATATTTGATTACAACATAAGCGGCGTCCCGGGAGACGTCGTCAATCTGTTCTCATTTATAATTGAAAATAACGCAACGTGCCACCCAGACGTCAACATGCTTAATTCTCTCAATAAACTTATGGCCGAGTGTTTAGCCGCCATGCAAAGCTGCGACTATCTCCTTCTGGCAGACCTCCTCAGTTATAAGCTGTCACCGATTCTGGGAGGTGAGACGCACTAATGGCCCAGTCTAATAATTCACGCATTAGTTCTCGCATAAATACACGCAATCATTCGTCTAATAATCTGCGTAACCATTCTTCTAGTAATTCGCCTGATAATTTGCGCAATAACCAATCAATCTACGAACAAAACCTACAGTTGTTAAAAGAATATTACCCGGATTTCTATGATCGGGTCGTATCCCCAGATTTTTCAAATCCAGGGCTCGAATTACATCCACATTCCCAGCCGGACAATTGCGTTTTGAAATCCGGAAATATCAACTTAAACCTCCACAGCGCTTATGACGTAGAACGTGAAATGGAAAACCTGTTAGCCCCTCTCGACCATGACGACGAAAATCAACTGATTTTGATATTCGGGCTTGGGTATGGGCACTGCCTTGACTATATAAAGAAAAAACGTATCAAATATAAGCGTGTTGTCGTATTTGAGCCATATAACGATATATTGCAGGACACGTTGAAAAAGCGAAGGCTCCATGAACTGTTGGGGCGCAGGGACGTCTATGTCCACCTGTTTAAAATCCCAAACGAAATGTCGTCGCTCCTGATCCAGGAGGCTATGAGCTCAAGGAATGTAAAGATAATATTTCACATATCATACAGAACGATATATAAGGATCTGTACGACAACGTGCTCCGGACGTTCATCAGCGAAAAAACCAGTATCAATACGAGTATTGCGACATTTGAGCATTTTATCGGCGAGTGGACAAATAATCAGTTTAAGTCTATAAAGAGGCTGGATCACAGCGCGGCGGCGCTCTACGGCAAATTTAAAGGCGTACCCGGGATAGTCGCGTCTGCCGGCCCCTCACTCGAAAAACACTTCGACAAGCTGCGGGGGATTTATGACAAAGCCGTAATTGTCTCTCCGGGTACTTCATCCAGGATATTCAACTCCCAAAAAATCGGCTCGCATATATCGATGTCGATTGACTCGCAGATATATCAGGCCAATATATATAACGGTTTTAACTTAGATTCCGTACTTGTGGGGTCGTACAGGTTAAACCCACAGGTGTGCGAGCGTTTCCCCAACAGGGTGTTTCGCGTAATCCTGAACACAGAGTTTATTGCCCGGTACTATAACGAATGGGCAAACCGGGACGTCGGCGCGGTTGACGACCACGCGTCCGTCGCTTCATCGGCAATCGACCTGCTTTTCAACATGGGCTGTAACCCCATCATTTTGCTCGGCCAAGACCTTTGCTACTACGACAACAGGCTCTATGCCGGCGCCGCAAAAAACACATTATCGGGTCAGTATTTGAACATGGTTGAAGACGTAGACATACATGGCGCCAAAGTCTTTACATATTCCGGCTTTAAAGCAATGCAGCACGATATGGAGAACATCAACATCCATTACAGGCCATATGTAAAGATTTATAACGCAACAGAGAGCGGCTTAAACATTCACGGTATTGAAAATGTTACTTTCGACTATATCTTGGAGAAATTCATAAGAAACAACCCATTCAATGTTCCGGAAGTCTTTAAATCAGTTTTTGATGATATTGATGAATCAGGCAACAACGCTATTGCTCACAAAGACAATACCACCAATTGGAATAGAGATAGCGTAAGCGTGAGCAAGCGCAGCATGGAAAGCGATAGCGCCGGCAACAATGCTATTGCTCACAAAGACAATGCCAACCAGAATAACAAGAGCGTTTCAGAGTTTCTAAAGCATGTCCTTGAGGAATGCGGCAAGGCGGAAGATATTATTAGGGAAAAGGAAGCCGAATTTTCAAAATTTGAAAAACTGAAAGCGCGGGGCGTCGCCAGGAGCAGGCTAAACAGTGAAATGTCCTATATTTCCAGTTATAACAAACATCTTGAGGATATAAAATTTTATAAAGACGTCTTACAGAGGAGCACTCAGCAGCAGTTGACATATCACAGGGCGGCTGCAAGTTATATATCAGACAGCGGCGAGGATTATGACGGGGTCGAGGTATTTGAGAAAAGACTTGACGGCGCGATACTCGACTATATAAATAAAATCAAGATCATAATCGCTATGGAAATGGTCGGGGAAGAGGCCATGAAAGACATTGAAAGGAAAGCGCATGAAGGAATTCTTTTGGAATAAGAAAGTCCTTTTATTGGGCGGTACCGGCACTGTCGGCGAGTGCATACTTCAAAAACTGTTGAGCCTTGACGTTAAGACAGTCAGGGTTTTCAGCAGGGACGAGCATAAACAGTTTGCGATGCAGAACCGTTACCAGGACAGGCGGCTGCGGTTCTTGCTTGGCGACGTCAGGGATCCCGACAGAGTACTAAAGGCTGCCGAAGACATCGACGTGATTTTCAACCTTGCCGCACTTAAGCATGTCCCGGCATGTGAATACAACCCCTATGAGGCTGTCAAGACTAATGTGATGGGAACCCAAAACGTCATAAACGCGGCGGTATCTCAAAAGGTCGGCCACGTTATACTGACCAGCTCAGATAAGGCAGTGAGTCCGACGAATGCAATGGGCGCGACAAAATTGCTCGCCGAACGGCTGATATCGTCGGCCTACTACAGCCAGGGAGCTCATAAAACAGCGTTTTGCGCCGTCAGGTTCGGTAACGTAATGGGTTCGCGCGGTTCAGTAATACCATTATTCAAGGAGCAAATCATTAACAGCGGTAAAGTGACCATTACCGACCCCTCTATGACCAGGTTTATGATGACGTGCGACGAAGCCGCCGCTTTAACTATGCAGGCGGCAACGATGGCAAAATACGGCGAAATATTCGTTTTGAAAATGCCCACCCTTCGAGTAGGGGATTTAGCAGAGGTCGTAATCGATCTGACGAGCGAAAAATTCAACCTGGACAGGAGTAAGGTGTTCACAGAGGTTATCGGTTTAAGGCCCGGTGAAAAAATGTATGAGGAACTGATGACGGAGGAGGAGTCGGAAGTCGCCTTTGACCTTGCTAAAATGTATATGATACCGCCTCAGAACTTCTATAACAGATACGTAGAGGCGGATCCGCAAATCAAGAACGCGCCCAAAGGGGAATACCGCTCCAAAGACTCCACTCTTTTGACAAAAGGTGAAATTGAGCGTCTTCTCAGATCGTACAAATTGGTCGAATGCCCGGCTCTCCTGAAAAAGTAGATAATAAATGCAGGATTGGAGAAACAAAATGCCATACGAAAAAATATCGTTTCAGCCCCACAAAGACGTCGAATTAAACCGTGAGCGAAGCCCGATAGAATTACTCTTAACAATTCCGGACAATGGGATCAATGAGGATACCGGCCTAATTTTTTTAGTCAACGAATTTGGTACAACCCCCGATAAACCGGAGTATATAGAGAGTATTCACCCAGCTCTCGCAAAAGAGCATAACTGCGCTGTAGCAAGCGTATCGTACTTCGGCATACTCAGAAATGATAAAATGGATATCACTGATGCTTTTTTGCACAATCTGAACCGCATATACAATTTGAAACTCACAAGAGAAGTCTTTAAATCCGCCGACAACTATTTTGACGCCTTCAGAATAGTTGCGCAAATTGTTGCGGAAAGAGGAGTGACGAGCGTTGACCTAAGGTGCCAGCCGATCATGGTAACAGGTCGCGGCGAATACCAGAGTTGGGGCTTCCTGCCCGCCATCGATTGTCTCACCGCCATTGGGCAAGTTCTCAAAAAATACCCGTTGAACACTCGAAGGCTTTATGCAGCGGGCCAATTCTACGGCGGCTACGTTGCCTCCCTTATGGGTAAATACGCGCCTCACACCTTTACCACAATCATTGACAAAAGTGGATATTCAAAGAGTGAAACCCGGCATATATTATGTGGTGAGACGCTGGAAGAGGACCTAACAGTGAGCTTTGGCATGAAAGGAAAGAACTATGATTTCACGTTGGCTGTGTGCGCCAACAACCCGTGGACTATCCTTGACGAGACGTCGCCAAACTATTTCTCAGATTCTCACAGGGAGATTCGCAGCCTTCTCATTGATAAGCATTTTGTTGACTCCGGAACAAAATTCATTCTATATGCCGCAAAAAACGATGACAGCTACATAAAGCATATGGAGACGCGGGTCGATATCATGAAAAAGTATTATGACATAAACTATGAGAAGGTCGCCACATACGAAAATACCCCGCTCGAAAAACTCACATCGGTCATAAACCATGCGCATGACAACAACCGGGAGTACTTTTCAAAGGAATTGCCCGCAACAGACTTTTCACTCGGCTCAACTCATGTGTTTGACTGCGCCGGCAAGAAATACATATTCCGATACGGCGAAGATTACTCATTGCGTATATCAATTGAATAGGTACTCTCCGCTATGGCTGGAGTGTCGAAAGAGAACGCAGAGTATCACATTTGTGTTAGATTTGCAAAATGCGTTCTCACAAGAGTTGTATAACGGTAAATGGATAACACATTATTCGAGATAGATGAATACATCGTTCGAGATAGACGAATACGTTATTCGAGATAGATGAATACATATTTCAAGAAAACATAAAAGAAGGAAAGAGCCGCAGCTATGAATATTCTGCACATATCCACATACTTACAGGGCGGCGCCGGGAGGGTTATCTGTGACTTGGCAAGTGCCCAAAAACGTAGTGGAAACAATGTTTCAGTAGCCATAAACGACCAGGAATACCCAGGGTACGTCAACTATCCTGAATACGTGGAAAATCTGACTGCACTTGGTATTGACATCGTTAAAAGTGACGGTTTATTCAAACGCGACGTCTACCAGAATATAAACGCGGCCCAAACTATCCACAAGTTATTGGCGGACAAGAGTATTGATCTGATCCATTCCCACGCGGCTGTACCTTCTCTTGCTGCCCTCCTTGGAAGAAACAATATCAACCGATATATCCCTGTAATCCAGACAATGCACGGCTGGGGGCTTAATAAGAACCAAGATCATGAAAAGATGGACATCGTGGTCTTAAACCTAGTTGACAAGGTAGTCGCCGTGTCCAAAAGCGATAAGGATTTGTTAATCGGGAAAGGAGTCAGCAATCAAATAGAGATCATATATAATGGGATTAAAGATAACACAGGGAATATGGAGCATAAAGCGGGGAATGCGATAAATATGGGGTATAACTCGACGAATGTAGAGCTTAGTGTGGCGAATGTTGGGAATATCCAGGGGAATATAGGTTGTGGCGCAGAGAATGTAGGACTTAACGTGAGAAATACTGGGTACGAAAATGAAAAAGCCGACGATTCACACGAAGTCCAGAGGCTGAAAAAGCTCCTAGAGCAAGAAAATGAAAGGATTTTGATTGGGTGTATCGGATCAATCTGCAAAAGGAAGAACCAGGAGTTGATATTAAAGAGACTGCCACTAGTGCAGGATGTTGCTCAGTTCGTATTTATTGGGGAAGATGATGAAAACATTATTGCCAACTCAGTGCATAAAAACGATGTGTGTCACCTTGGATATGTATCGGACGCAAACAAGTATATATCTTCTTTTGACTACTTAATACTTCCTTCAAGGAGCGAAGGGCTCAGTTTAGTTATTTTGGAAAGCCTAATGAGTTCCACCCCGGTTATTGTCAGTGATTTGCCATCATTTAAAGAGTGTATTACGGACGGGCAACATGGTTTTATTTTTAAGGATAACGATGAAGACAGCATTGTTTCGGCTATAAAAAAAGCCGTTGACATCAAGCAGGGCAACGAATCGTTATATTGCGATATGAAAAAATGGTGCCGGCTTGAATATGAAAACAGATTTACATTTAATGAAATGATGAAAAAATATAATATCCTTTATCATTCTTTCACAAAATCCAAAAGAGCGCTGACTAACTCTTGTGATACAGAGAATTCACTTTTTTTCAACATGTCAAGCTGAGATGCAAAAGCTCTTTCCAAAGCAGTCTCACAAGAAAATGGCATAACCTCTGAGCAGGATATAATGGTGTTTTCGTTGATTAGCTGCTCCAGTATTTCTACAAAATACATTGAAACAATAATAATCCTATGCGAAGAATTGTAACGCTTTTTCAGTTCAGTTGGAGAAATCACTTCGTATCCTTCAAAGAAAGAGTTCCATTTCGAAGGGTCATTATCTACAAATACTATGTGTCTGCGATTCTTATAGAAATGCAAAAACGAGTATCCAAGCGTTGACGCTCCAAAAAGGAAAATGGTATTATTTCCGACCGGATAAAACGCTTGGGTTCGATAAACAGATTGCTGATACAAAGAGAACATCGAGCCGATATATATTGATAATTCTTTCTTAATATAATTGTGTTTTTGATTTTTATTTACATAGCTCGGATATATACCTAAAATCGTCTTTATCAGTTGCCCGGTAAAATCTGCCTGGGCGCTGATGTATTTGGGATTAAGGGTCGTTACCATACTATTAGTGGTATAACGGTAGAAATAAGGGTTATAGTCGCTTATCAGCACATTTTCTACTTTTTGTGAAAGCGCTATATTAAACAAATAATCCTCTCCATACGGAACACTGCTGAAATAAAGATCATTTTCCCTGACAATACTAGTTCGGATCATTTTCCCGCAAGCGTTAACAGGTATACCCCTTGACAAAAGATGGTGAATATACTCAGTTTTTCCAGTTTTTCCTGTAATTCGGGGAACAAACTCATTTAAGTATTTGCCATCCTCTGTAACTCTCTTAAACCCGCAAACAACAACATCAGCTTCAGCTTCAGTTATTAATCCGTACATTCTTTTTATGGCGTCTTTTTCCAGATAATCATCGCTATCCAAAAACGTAATATACTCCCCGTAAGCTTCTCTAATGCCAGTGTTTCTAGCATAGCCGAGTCCACAATTGACTTGATTAATCATCCTAAAGTTTTGGTTCCTACTTAAATAACACTCACAAATACGCGCGCTGTTGTCAGAGGATCCGTCGTTTACAATAATAGCTTCATACCACGAAAAGGATTGTGAAACCAGACTATCCAAACATTTCCCTATATACTTCTCCATGTTGTAAACCGGAACTATCACGCTAACCTTCGGAGATTCCATTAAACATCTCCTTCCAAGAGCTCATGAATAAATGACTTCATATACTTTTTTATATCAGTTTTTTGCTTGATCATATCTTTATTATACTTCCCCCAAACCTCTATAATATCCCGGTGATAATATATACCCTCAATTATATCCGCGATTTTATTCATATCTCCAACAGGCGCAATAAATCCATTTTTTTTGTCGCATATAAAGTCCCTCACCCCACTAACATCTGTCACGACAGGTACAAGCCCATATCCCATAGCCTCCAGCATAGCTATACAAGTCCCTTCAGAATCAGAAGTGTTCAGATATATATCTGACATTGAATAAAAATCGCCCATTTCTTCAGGTCTGATAAAGCCAAACAGCTTTATTTTATTTTCTAGTTTATTAACTGTTTTGTAGTTTTCAATAGCCGTAAAGTAGCTGCCGCTCCCCGCAATGTTGAGCTCGTAATCAATATCCTTCTCTTCCAGAATATCTATCAGCTTTAATAAGAGATCACATCTTTTTCGTTCTACTGTAATTCTCCCGGCAAAAGCTATTCTAACAGCCTCATTCTCCAAAGAATTCATTTTAGCAGATTCTTTTATTATTATTGGTGATGGGAAATAATATACATCATTCGTTCTATGCGGAATCAATTCAATTAGTTGATTTCTAATCTTTGAACTTACGCACAGGAATTTGTCTATGCCTTTATTACACACACAGTTTAGTTTATAAATAAGTCTTGTATCTCCATGCAGCACTGACAAAGTATTTACAAAACCAGGGAATATAGCGCGTAGTATATATGCTGCCATAATAAGCCGCGTAGGTTCATTTATAACCAAATGTCCCGGATTCATCATAATAATCGCCTTACATAAAGTGATAAGATAGTCTATGAAAGTGGTTGGCTTATCAATGCTGACAATATCGTTTTCCTTGGCCATATATCTCAGCGAACGCTCAGAAGTGTTCATGTCAAGAAGCTTGACTTCAAATCCTTTAGTCTTTAATTCTCTATAAATACTTAATGATAATGTCTCAACCCCGCCAAGCGTGAATCCGGACGGCAGTGTTATAATAACAGTTCTTTCGTTCTTCTTATGGTCATTGAATTTGTATTGGGTTAGCTCTCTCGAAAAAATATTAATGTTATCATGTATATATTGGAACAAAAACTGTTCAATGTGAAAAAAATCGACATCTTCAATGAATCCATAGCTTCTAAGTTGTTCACTAATCTCGCTATAATACATACTGCTGATTAGAATCATATAACTATCTCTATCAATGGCTTTAATAATATTGGGTTGGTATACTACTTTTGAGCAAAAGTGTATGCCATCCTTTTTTTTATCATTATCAACAAAAAACTCAATATCAAAACCGATATTTGCGAGGTTTTGAAGAGCATTTATCCCGGCTTGTGAAGCGCCAAATAATACAATTTTTTTCATTTTATCCCATCGCTTTTATGTGCATAGTTTATTATGTTTAGCATAAGAATATATTTGCTTAGCACTTGACTGTTAATGCGCTTCCCTGTTATTCTTTTCTTATAACATACCTATTATGTATTCATTTGTGTATTCTTACTATACATATTGAGTTTATCAGACTTTGCCATGAGACGCTAGTCCTGACATCAGAAACTATTGAGGCGAAAAAAGGGCATAAATGCCAATAACGAAGAAAACCAACAATAAAGGGAGATTAGATTATAGAATGGGTAAGGATTTTGAAGAAATAATCATCAAAGAATTAATACGAAAGGATGTGGAATTATACAGAGTAAAATCGTATTATGATACGATATCACAAATTGTCTCACTTGGTGGTAAAAACACAATTCTACAGTTTTTAAAAGAGAATGGTTATAATAAAATTGTTATATATGGCGCTGGAACGCTGGGAAAGATTTTTTACGACAGCATAAAGGATGCTTATGACGAAATAACTATAGTAGATAATAATCAAGCTTCAAGATATGATTATGATGAAAAAAATGTTGTGTCAGTCGAATCATTAATGAATTCTAATTTTGACATAGTAATTATAACGCCTTTATTCGCATTCGAAACAATAAAAGAGACACTTGGAAAACTCGATATCAGAAATTATATTTCTGTCCAGGAGATTTTTTTAAACAGTTTTTTATATGTAGGTGAGATGAATTGAATCTGGCATATTTTTATGATACCGTATTTGACAAAATTAATAGCGTTAACAAAAAAGTTTTAATGCAAACCAAATCATTTACTAAATTTGGCTATAATACTTATCTA
>WRNQ01000012.1 GCA_009776565.1 Synergistaceae bacterium
CAATCCCATAAGCCCAAGGGGGCATCTATAATTATTTCTTCTCATTTGGTAACGGATGTGGAAGGCATGCTTGACTATGTCTATTTCCTCTCCAATGGCAAGGTTGTATACCATGGGGTATGTAGCGACATACAAGGACAACAAACCAACCATACATTGGAGCAAAAGTATTTGGAGGTGTTTTTAAATGAAGGCGATTATTAAGCATTCTTTTCTTGCCGGCGCTCGCGTTCGAGGGCCAGTATTTATAGTAGTTTGTTTGATGAATATAGTAAATGGCGTTTTTATGTCATTAGACCTCCTGACGGTTGATGTACATTCCATGACAGTTAAACTGGGAGTGGCTGCTATTTTTGTTATACTGGTCGTAAATATTACAGATGACATTGCAGTAGTAAAACGCATGGTCATCGCTCCGAACGCATATCTTTACGCGTTAATACCAATCTCCAGAGCGAAAATGCTATTTGCTGGTATTGTTTACATATTGATTATTAATACCATTACAATGACTGCAGTTGTTGTTCAAGTAATTTGGTTATATAACAGAATGTTCAGCATACAATGGTTTTTTGAAATTCTCGCCAACATTACGGCACTATATCTCTCCCTATATTTAATGTTAGTTCTTATTATCCTGTTCAATCTGGCGTTTTGGAGGTCGATATATAACAGAAGAGGTTACCCGGCAAGGGCGCAGGCTATTATTTCTACTTGTACGGGTATTGTTTTGCACTTGACACTATCATATTTTGTCATGTCGCAGTTTGGAGTTATGGATGATTTGGCTGGCAACATTATCGACGCGACTTTAGGGTCGCCGGCGAACACGATATATGTCATTTTGACGCTCCTACAATGCGCAGTTCTATTTATATTAATCTCGATGCTTCTTGAAAAAAAAGTCGATATATGAGTAAGGGAGTACAGCAATGATTCTTTGTGTAAAGTATCTATTTTTAAAAAACACTCACACAAATAAATATGAAAGATTAAACTATTTCGACGAAACAACTGCGAAAATCGGTTTGGTGGGCGACTATATTTTATCTATGACAAACCTGAATAGAACAGCTTTTGGTATGTACATAATTATTGTTATAGTTTTATTGCTTTGTATAAGCTTTGTCTTGTTTGTCCTGTTCAGAAAAAAATACTGGTTTTGGTGAATTCATGCTACTATTTCGGCAAAGTGCTTCCCCTGTGGTGTTCGACAATACGAATAAAGTTGAAAACGCAGATGTTAGTTTTCTAATCAAAGCAATGCATACCTGTGATTTTTGGATCTAGGTTGACATTTGTGGATGCTTTGTGTATGCTGTTGTTGGAGGTGATTATAATGCCAAATACACGTTCAAGCGGTATGCACATACGGGTCAATCCTGAGATTAAAAAAAAAGTCGAGCCAATCCTTGCCTCGATTGGCTTATCCTTTAGCGATGTTTTTAATCTCACGCTAAACCAAATTTACCTAAAGCGCAGAATCCCATTTGAATTATCCTCCATACAGCTAACCGAAAACGGATACACGCCAGAATTTGAAGCGGAAATTCACCGAGATATTGAAGAAGCCCATGCCGCCGTTGCTAATGGTGCAGTAACTTACAAAAGCGCGGTTGAACTTCGCGCGTCGCTAGACGCGGAAGACGACCATGAATGAGGATATTGTGTACTCCATTTTTCCATCGACAAAGTACAAACAGACACGCAAGCTCGCCAAAAAACAGGGGTTGGACATGGACTTGCTCGATTGGGCTATCGACCAGTTAGCGCGAGATATTCCTTTACCTACAAATTGGAAAGACCATCAGCTAAAAGGCATCATGAAAGATTTACGCGAGTGTCATATTGGTGGGACGGGCGACTGGTTGCTTGTGTACGAGAAACGGCAGACAGATATGGTTCTATATCTTGTCAGCACGGGCAGCCACGCTAATGTGCTCGGGTTGTAAAATTTATCCACCCCCACTTATAGATGTGGGGGGTAGATAAATTACAAAAGATTAATCGTTTTTACATTTACTGGTATAATCCCAACTTATGAAGCTCAAATCCACAATATCTAATGTGGGCTTTATTATACTTACAAGATTATACCCGTATGGATCAATTATCGTTTCTGGTGAAAATATATCTATCAGTTTTTGTATATCATCATTCGAAAAATCGAAAAGCCTGAAATTCTCCGGATGAGCTTTTTTTAGATTTTCTTGGAGAGAGCAACAGCAACTCGTTATGGACCTGGGATTTAGATAATCCTCAAGATGTGCGGAGCTTTGCGGAGAAAAATGTATGTATAGTGATTATCTAACCGCAGAAATGTATTGGAAGATTTCTGAAACCACACAATTTCCCAAAGACAAGAGAGCAGATATATTTCTTGACCCGCCGCAGTCATCACTTGTTGGGATAGACACAAAATATCATTCATTTACAGAGCTACAGGCAGAATGTCAGCTCCGCATCGTGGCATCGCTTCTGAATTTCGCATACTGTCGTCTTGCCGCAATTGACGCTGGTGGCAATCGCTCGTTGCGAGAGTCCCATCTCGCACATTCGCATTATTTCCAAGATATTCACGGTTTCATCGCACCTCATTTTTTTCTCCTCCGTACAACTGCCAAGATTTACCAATTATACAGCAGGATTATATTTTTGAGATGCCGGCCTTCCTGTCCGGATGTCGTGCGAATCCGTGGTCGGGTATATGCGAAACTCTGGTCGGATGTCATCGGATTCAGTGGTCGGATGTCATCGGACTCGGTGGTCGGGTGTTATGCGAAACCGTGGTCGTGTGTCGCGCGAATACCCAGTTTGCGCAAACTCTGCACAGACAAATACCGTAAAAGCAATAAATATTGCTGTTCTAATTATTACAATAATCGTTTTAATTATTACATGTTTGAAAATACTCTAATTCTTTATAATAGCTTTTTTATATAGATGAAGGTAAAAGAGATTCCATAATTTATATAAAGTTCTCAATACGTAGCGCAATGAAGCAACCTATGAATATTCTTTAGGATGCATTATCGCGGAAGAATCACAAAAACAAGAACCCGAAATAGAGGCGAAAAAAAGGTGTGATTTTAAATTAGGTACACTTTTGTAAAGCAATTTGATGTAACAGACTGTGCTGCGGCATGTTTAGCCATGATATGCCTGCATTACAAAAAGGAAACCACAATTTCCATGTTAAGGGATAAAATGGGAACCGATTTAAAGGGAACCAATAATGATGGGGTATTTCACTCATATTTACAGATTGCCAATGAAGTTTTTTGCCACAAGAAAAACAGGCGCCATATACGAGAAAACGTTAAAACTGACTAATGTCATTAGTACTGAATTATCCGCTGATATGATTGAAAACATGGGAATCATGGCGGAAAAAATGGATAATTATATAAAATCAAAAGGCGTTCAGCCCATCGGGCCACACAACCAACATGCAAGTATTAGTGGAAATAGTGCTGAAGAAATAAATTATACGTTTAGTTTAATCCGGCAAACGTCAGACTTCATAAACCATACTGAAAGGCCATACAAGACGGAGTCAATTAAGAGGGTTCCAATATGGAGGTTGGAACATCACAGATGCTCTCCCCTACGGTCCTGCCAATCGGTGCGGCTCCGGACATAAGATATTCGTCTGCGAATCCCAGAATAGCAGAAATCAATGCCTTTGGGAGAGTAACCGCCATATCAACCGGTATAACGACGATAACAATCTCGGCGGACGGTGTGAGGGCGCAAACAATTGTTACTGTGATTGACGAGACAAAGGTTACAGAAATTGATTTGGATTATAAAGAAACAATGCTCGTAGGGACATCACAGGTGATTTTTCCGTCATTGTTGCCGGCTGAAGCGACTGCGGACATCTTTTATTCATCCTCGGATACAAAAGTCGCTGTAGTCAATATCTTTTGTAGAATAACCGCTTTATCTTCCGGGGAGGCAACAATAACAATAGCGTCAGATACCGTTAAAATGCCAATAATTATTACCGTGATAGACGAAATTAAAGCTACGGGAATAGATTTTGATTATAATGACATTATGACAGTTGGTACATCGCAGATTCTATCCCTAACTGTTTTACCGGCGGAAGCCGTCCCGAAAATTACATATTCATCCGTTGCGCCAGGAATAGCGGAAGTCAACGACTTTGGAAGAACAACCGCCATATCTTCCGGGACAACAGCAATCACTATATCGACCGATGATGTGGAAAAGCATATATATGTTGCGACAGAGAGAATTGATGTGGCTGATATCTTTATAACTATGCAACCATCAAACGCTTATGAGATTATTCCCTCAGTTCCCTCAGTTTTCCCTGAGAATGCAGATCAAAACATGACATTTATTTCAACGAATGATAATATTGCCAGCGTTAACGAAAATGGAGTCGTTACAGCTCATTCGCCGGGAAGAGCGTCAATAATTGCCTCGAATTTCGATTCCTCGACGGCAATTACCATTGTAGTAAATGAGGGTTCGACTTTATCCGACATGAAAGATGAGGCTATTGCGCAGGATCCTCCTCAAGGTAAAAGTAATAGTCATATTCTTGCGTCACAAATTCACGAGGCTCTCGAAGGTGCAACAATTTCAGTGAATGGTTCAGATTACACGCAATTAAATGCTGACGTCGTTATATAAACAGCCTAAACATTTTCTCCGAAACCGATAAAATAATAAAGGAAATGGTTAAGTAAGAGATGATACTTTTTTTGAAGGATCGAAGAGTGCGGAAGAAGTTGCTGACACATAGCAAAATAGAGTTCAGCTTTACTTGAACGAGTAAGCTGTAAAAACGACACCATTCTGGCCAATGGCAAATACGTCCGTCTGAATTATAAAGTCGGCTCTGGGATGAGGTAAAGCTCATGCCTAAAGAGCGCCGCCGGCATGCGCTGGAACATCCCCAGCACCCAAGCAGATATCATCTGGTGGGAAGGAATTACCCTGCCTAAAAAGGGTATAAAGAGAGAAAGTGTGAAAGAAGGGCTGTAAGGGCTAAGAAGCTAAAGAAGGGTGCGAAATCTGGCATTTTAGCATAAAAGAGTAGAATATCATCTCTAAATATAATATAATTGTAACATGCTAATGCAGGCAAGGATGTCCGTAGAGGCTATAAGACTAAGGAAGATAGTTTTTTTATGCATAAAATGTCTATTCGTTGATAATTAATGACTATATATCTACATAGATAATAAATATAGAGACTCCGGAGAGGGCAAAAATGATAAAAAAGTATGGGTGGCTGAAAATACTCCTTATAGCGCAGAGCTTTGTACTACTGTTTAATTTGGTGAGCTGCGATGATGATAATAATTATAATCAGAGAGGTGAGAAAATGACTGATAGTAATATGATAACCGAAACTGAAAAGCCTGTCGTGGTAGCTTCAATAACCAACAAAGAGTTTAACGAACTGGCGCTGGAATACCTTCGGGAGAAGTATGGAGAAGAGTTTCAGCTTTCAGACGAAAGGCTACGCACGGGAAAGTCTTCTGAATATAAAGAAGAATGGGAGAATCAAAAGACAGTAGACTATACAGTTCTTTATTGTTCAGTTAATCAACCGAAGTATGAGTTTTATGTACATTTTGCGGCGCCCGGTTTTAATTTACGCCCGCGTGACGGCAGGAACTACGCTTTAATGACGCAAAAGCTGGAAGATGAACTAAGCGAGCTTACAAAAGGGTTTTGGGATGAATACACTTTAGACTGTGCTTTTCGTAATTATTATGGCAGTTATTATTTACATAAGGATTTGGAAGAAGAGGCGGAGTTTTTTGATCTGCTGGACATAGAATATCCGAGTGACGCCACAGTTACTCAATTTATGAATGATTATCCTACGCGCGCCGTGATCATGCTGTATATAAAGGGCAATGCCGGACGCAGTATTGACAGGGATTCCGAGCGTGAAAAAATTCAGGTCATAGTAGATGAAATATTTGAAAAGAACTATCGCGGTCAGTTTGGGGTTTACTATATGTTTCCAGACACATATGAGCAGTTTTTTACCGAAGGAAAAGGCGTCGGAACAATCTGGGACGCCATAGGCGTATATGAACATGTAATGATTAATACGCAGTTTATAGGGGATGGGGAAGAGATGAAACTGCCTAATGCGTCGAGGATCATAGATGATAATGGAAATGAAGTCTTTGGGTTCTCCATGTATGAAAACAGGCTGAATGACTTTTTATCTTTTCTGATAACGAACTATGATATGCCAAGTAAAGGGGCGGAGAACTGTGAGTTTTTGGTTGAAGAAATGCCTGCAAAGCTTTTGGATACTTATTTGGATTCCGATTATGAATTAATCTCCGGGCCGTTCACCTTTTCGGGCAGTGCTGTTGAATCATATATATTAGTTGATGTAGAGCAACTAGGTGTATCCGCGGATGATATTTTGATCGTGAAGCGCGAAGGCGGATGGGAAGATTCGTGGATTGTTGATCATATAGTGCCTACAATTTTCAGAGTATTGCCTGACGGCAAGATAATGTTTTATCATCAGCTTGACTTTGCAATAGCAAAGAAAGGAAGCAGATAATCATGGGGACACAAGAAACCCAGCCTGGTCAGAATACGAATTTGCTTTCGGCGACGCCTGCTCCTGGACCCTCGCCAACGCCTAAATCAACTCCGGGACCTGTGCCAAGTCCAAAGCCAACTCCGGGACCTACGCCTGCACCACCTTCTACACCTGCGCCGCCTACGCCGCCCACACCAACCGCGCCGCCCGCACCAACCGCACCAACCGCACCGCCCACGCCAACCGCACCACCTAAACAACCTGCTACACCCGCGACGCCTGCACCACCTGCCCCGCCCACACCGCAACGCCCGGTTCCCGGTTATCCTCCTACATCTCATAAAGAGATAGATATTTTTGAAATGTTACAGATACAAGAAAAATCCCCAACACCTTTTGGAGAGAGCATAAAAGATATTGACGCGCTAAATTCAGAAATGATTGACGCAGAAGTTCTTGCCCATTTGGCATATATGCCTTTTGGAGAAAAGGACTTGCCAGGTTTCACGAATCATCCTGACGCATTGGAAAGTTATAATGGTATGACCGTGGGCGAGCTTGTGGACTACTATATTAGTACTATCTCCGGGAATAGGGTATTTAGCGCGCGATTTAAAGGTGATGAATATGAAGCAAACATAAAGTTTTTAGAAAGTGTAAAAAGCTGCCCGAGATATGCTGATTTGTACATTCTTGAAACCTTCTGCAAAATGGAAGATAATGTGGCGTATCCATTAGGCGGTACTCAATCCGCGGCATATGTGTTTTCGACGTGCCCGAAACCAAATACCATAGAGGGAAATGCGGCTATTGGCAGCATATATATTGCTTACCGGGGTACGGACGCGACTTTGAACGGTTGGAAAGAAGACTTAGTTATGGGCTACTGTGAACCCCAGGCAACAGTGGATCAACGATATTTTACAAATTACGTATTTCAAGAATACAAAAACGCCGACGTCAGAATGACTGCGCACTCAAAAAGTACTTTCTCCGAGCTTTTAATAGCTAGCGAATTGGCTGAGAGATATCCCAAAAGGATAAAAAGTGTTTTCGCACTTGACGGGCCGGGATTTCCTAACAGCATGTTTGATAAAGCAAATAAATCCTTTGAATACATAAAAGATATAACATATTTTATTTGCCCGGAAAATTCTATTATTGGGCAAATTGGCTCAATGCCGGCGAAAGCGCCAAAAGAACATATTATCTTTGTAAAATCTGAGGCAAATGACGTCATGTTCGAACACCTCATATTAAACTGGCGATTTAGCAGTACGACGAAATATAAACTCATTGACTATGCCTGGAGGGGAGGGTATGAACTTGATGGCATTGCCGCTGGGAAACAATCCGAGTTTTCCAAACTTGTTAATAATATTTTTAGTGTGATACAAAACAACTATCCAGAGAATAAAATGGATTTATTAGGTAGCTCAGTTTTTAGATTTCTTGGAGAGAGTAACAGCAACTCGGTATGGACCTGGGATTTAGATAATCCTCAAGATGTGCGGAGCTTTAAGGATAATATTATACGAGCTTTCGGCAGTTTGACAAATGAAGAGATAGAAGCCATCACACTTTTTGTTAAGGTAATCGCAGACGCGCAGATTAGGGACGCCACAGGGAATCCTTTATCCATATCAAAAAAGATAAACCTTGTTTTGGAGGCTTTCACAGGCGGGAAGCTCAATTTTGGACAAAACAGGCTTTTAGATATATTCGGATTAATATTAGCAGCCTTGGATTTTAAAACCTTTGGGAATAGCAGCCGCGTTTTGAAAAACATCACCGCAGACACTGCAGGCTTTGCAGGACTCTTACTAAAAATTCTGCGCGACGACGCACAATTTGGGGAAAACTCAACGCTAATAGCGCCGTTACTAAACAACGAATTGAATGAATATAGCGCAATTGAAGCTTTAATTAATGCCTTGCACAGATATAGCATGTCAAATGATCTTGGAGTTTTTGAAGAGAATTTATTTGCAGCTTTAATTGAATACCACGTATTCCAAAAAGTTCCGGAAGCAACCTCTCCATCAGTTAAGCTTGAACTTTTACGAGATATAACCGCAAAAGTTTTTGAAGGTAATATCGAATTGTCTAAGATTATAGATGCGGCTAATGAAATGCTGTGGGGTCAATTAAATTCCGAAAGCTTGAAAATTATTACAGAGCTGATAAATTCCATTAATACAGGTACCGGAGGCATACATGTTAAAACACCGGAAGGACAATCTGATATATATCTGGACGCATATGAAAGTAATTATAATCAAATTCAAATTTTGTACGCCTACTTCAATATATTGAAAGAAGAAGGCTATAAAGAAATTTCTCTGGCTAACAGAGTATTTGGTTTGTTCAGCTATGATATATTGAAAAGAGAAGGTGATAAAAAAATTACTGTAGCTTACGTAATATTTGAGAATATCAAAAAAATCGGAATAGATGCCATGAATCGTGTGAATGAAGCAGCGCAAGGCGGAGAAAAATGTATGTATAGTGATTATCTAACCGCAGAAATGTATTGGAAGATTTCTGAAACCACACAATTTCCCATAGACAAGAGAGCAGATATATTTCTTGACCCGCCGCAGTCATCACTTGTTGGGATAGAGCCAAAATATCATTCTTTTACGGAGCTACAGGTAAAAACAGTAAAACAGCCAGAAGCAACAACGCCAAAGATAAACTACAGCACAGATTCTTTTGCCGCTTCGTCTGGTAGCCTTGAGAAGTATTCTTTAGCCGGATTCGGCAGTAACAAGATATCTGTGAATTTTGGACAAATGCGAAAGGCCAGGGCGACCGTCGAAGATTTACAAAATGAGATTCAGAGCCGTGTAAAAATAACTGTAAAGGTACGTGAAATGGCAAACGAGGCAAAGAGGCAGTATAGTCAATATTATTATGTTCAAAAAGACGCCGATGATGTAATGAAAGCGTGCGAAAAACTGGAAGCGGATACCAGAAAAGTTGCTGAGGAATTAAGGAAAATGGGCTATGGCCTTGGCAAGGTCGTTGAAGGATATATTGAGCTGGAGAGAGAATTATCGCAACTTTAGCGATAGCGGAAAGAGCTGCTCACTTTAAGATGTTTGCTTATGGAATATTTTGTGCTAATGCAAAAATGGGGAGGATAAAAGTGGTTACGTCAAGCGGCGTCAAGGACATGTCAGCGACTGTGGCTGATTATAAAAATGCGGTTGTAAGAAAGCATAATCCATATAATGAATACACTTTAAAGCTATCATCTGATTGGAAGGGTGATATTGTTGGAGTTTTTAGAGATATGAATAGACGAGTAGGATCTCAGCTGCAAGATATACTCAGAGTGTATGGCGACATAAATTCTAAGCTTATAAATCTTTCTAAATCATGCAAAAAAGCGGAAGACGAGGAAGACAAGAAGAAAGCCGGGCTATGAAATTTGAAGAGCGGCTGCTTTCATCTGAAACCTATATTGCTAATTTAACTCCTGAAAGACGGTTTTTTCTTATAAAGTATCCGTCACAGAAGGTGATTTCTTTTTCCTGCACACTATACGCAAGGCTAACGTTAAATAGGGACTGTTCCCTCACACTGCCAAGCAGGACGCCTGTCTGCTCATTTCTCAACAGTCTGCCAATTTCGGAATAATCCGAACTCAGATCATCAAGAGTATCAATGGCAAGTAACACAACTCTCATTCCATGTTCTTTTCTTACAACTCGGGAGAGCAGATTCATTAGATCATCATATTCGCTGTCATCCGATACTTCACATATCTTGTCAAAAACAAATACTATCTGCTCCCATGAAGCCATCAATGAAATCACATCCCCGCCGCTCTTTCTCGTTTCAATAAGTTCCCTACGGCGTTTGTCCAACATTTCCTCAAATTCCGGAATAAAACTTTCTTTGTTAACCCCTGACAAATCGGTTACGTTTTCATTGTCCATTATGCTGAATAAGCCTGCATTGTTCGAATCCCTGACGAAAAATCGCACATTGCGCAGTGTATTGATCCATGCCGCGGCAATTGTACTTTTTCCGCATCCCTGCCCTCCTGCAATTATAAATGATGTATAGTCAGCAAAGTTGAGCTCGACCTGCGCAAGGTCACTATCATATAATCCAATTTTAAATGTTGTGCTTTCATGATTTAGATTCTTTATATCAATTTTGTCCGGCATTACAGGTATAAGCATGGCTTTACGCGTTTCCCCCTCAGCCAGCATTTCTATTATACCGCGTGTTTGTATAATTTCCGCGCCATCCCGGTATTCAGGCAGCACAGCCTGAAATTCCAGCGGCTTTTCCAATTTGACAAGACCGCGCCCACAAAAGCTTTCAGGCTCCAGCCCGTCAGTCCGTCCAACAATCTCCGAATAATACTTATCCGTTTGCTCAAATGTTACCGCCATTTTGAAATTTGTGGATAGTTTATATCGTATATCGCGTGTAGACACGCCTGTAATTATCAAGTAAACGCCATAGCGAGCCGCGTCTCTGGCAAGCTGAGTTAACTGCTCGTCTACGTCGCTGTATACTTCAGTCAGGGGCGCATACCCGTCGATCATAACAACTGCGGCAGGCAGCCTAAGACTCTTTTGGCGGTACTCTACAAAACTCTCGACATTTTTCTCCTCAAAAATCTGTTTTCTTTTCTCAATCATCAAGAACAAGAACCTGGCAAACTGCCGGATGTTGCGCTCCTGATCTATCGTCAGTACGCCCCCGCAGTGCGGCAGCCCGGTGAACATCCGCAGCGCCGCCCCGCCCATGTCCATAATATATATATTCACTTCCTCGGGAGTATATCTCTGCGCCAATGACAGGCTCATTGACTTGAGCAGTGTTGTTTTACCGGTTCCGGAAGCGCCGTAAATAAGTAACCCGCCATCGGAGGCAAAATCGAACACCAGCGGGAACTTGCGCTGCCCGCGCGGGTCATCTACAATACCCGCCACAGCCGATAATATGCCGGAAGGTTTAGCCGTCCATTCGTCAGGTAATTCGTTTAAGTAAACGAGTTCTTCAAGAGGCTCAGTCCACGGGCCGTCCAATGCCTGAATACCTGCCTCGGAAGCTTTTTCGGTAATGTGCCTGACCATCGTTTCGAGTTGAGTGGGATTCTTTTTATCGGTCGCGGGGCGTTCACCGCCCATAGGCGGGTAAATCTGAGTTTGCCGACCGTCGATGGACAGGCGGTATATTTTGCTTTCGCTCTTTGCATTCTCCGCCGCGTCCTCCTCGCTACTAAGTACATAGTCGGCGCCGGAGAATGTCGACTGGAAAAGCTCATATATCTCGTCATTGCCAATTTGTATATACGCCCTGCCCGGTTCACGGATAAACGCCGCGTCAGTTTTTTTAAGCACGCCGTTAGAATCGCTTTCCGTTTGGACCTTCAAGCATATCTTGAACTTTGAGTTGCTCCAAATCTGGTCGTCAACTACCCCGTCGGGCTTCTGTGTAGCTAAAACAAGATGGATGCCAAGGCTGCGCCCGACGCGCGCGGCGCTGACGAGTTCCGTCATAAAATCACGCTGCTCGTGGTATAATTCCGCAAATTCATCCACAATAATAACTAAATGCGGCATTGGCTTCATATTATAAGGGCGGTTCTCTCCGTAATAAATACGCTGATATTTATCAATATGGTTTACGCTATGTTCAGCAAGAAGGCTCTGCCTTCGTTTTAATTCGCTGTTTATGGAAAGCATAGCCCTTTTAGTTTGCGCGCCGCCCAGATTAGTAATAATTCCCGCTAAATGGGGCATGCCCTTGAAAACGTCAGCCATACCCCCGCCTTTATAGTCAATAAGAACAAAGACAATGTCGTGCGGATGGAAGTTTATTGCAAGCGATATAATAATGCTTTGCAGCAGCTCGCTCTTTCCCGAACCCGTCGTACCCGCGACGAGCCCGTGTGGGCCGTGCCCGCCATAACCCACGTCGTCATGCATATCAAACCTGAACAGCTCTCCTCCGGCGCGCGCGCCAATCGGGACTTCCAAACCGTTATACGCCCGCCTGCCCTTCCAGTTGGCAAGTACATCGATTTTAGTCAGATCATTTTCTCCCGTCATCTGGCAGAGCGTTATGGATCGTGGCAGCGAAAAAGAGGTTTCAGTCGATTTGATCCGTAGCGGCGATATTTTCCGGGCCGCCATTTCAAGATTGACAGGATTAAGCGTATCAGGTGTAAAAATATTCTTTTCATTCCTCACCCGATCCATAACTTCGGCGGTCTTCTCCCTGAGCGTAGCAATTGCACCGCAATGCGCAGGTAAAAAAGCCGCGTGTTCAGCGGTAAATATCGCTGTTACGCCCAAATACCCCGAAGGCTCGAAAATATACTTGCGGATTGGCGAGTCCTCCAGTATCTCAGGCGCTTCAACGATAAACACATAGTACATGGAGAACACGACGTCTTTGCCCTTTTTATCCCTTTCCTTCAAATCGGAATATATCTCGTCAAGCGTCAGTTTTGCCGTATCCTTGCCGCAAATCACCCGCCGCGCCGTGAATGAATCGTTCCACAGATGCGGCAAAAAACGCGACCACTCCCACAGTTTATACGTTTCATCCCTTGCCAGTAACACAACGCGAACGTTGTCATAGCCGTGATTAGCCGCCAACTGTACCAATATGTTGTTTACAAGGCTATTTGTTCTTTCCCTGACGCCGACAACACCGAAAATCTGCGTCGAACGCAAGTCAACACAAACCGGTACGTCCTGTACTTTTTCGTATTTTAGCGACAGCGTCCTCGGTTCATTCATAAGCGGATCAGTTTCCATCAAGCCCGGGTCACGGGCATCCCGGACACGCAGTGACGCCCGCGCCGCGCCAATACCCAGCCTGACTGATAAAAAATCTTCAAACCCCGGCGTCCTCTCCCATATACGCGGATCCGTGGGACAAGCAGGATTGGGATTGGTATTCATGCGCTCGATACACTCATTCGGCGAAGGGTTAAGCTGCCTTAACGCCCGGGCTTGTTGTTCAGACGCCAGTTTCAATTCAGAATCCTTTTCGGCAATATATGCTTTATAAAGTTTGTATCTGCGTTTTTTCTGGTTTGAATGCTTACTAAATTGATGATTAAGGTTAATAAGCGAGCCAATGACCGACAGGCCCGTCATTGCAAGCGAGCCCAAAATAAATAATGGGTTGCTCATAAACCCGACGCCGGACGACTGCCCCATTAAGAATACCATCACCGTTACGGCAGCCATTGCGAGCGGCATAATAAAGATTTGAAACCACTGTATTTCCGGTTTCTCACCAATTGACTGCGGGTTTTCTATTTCAATCTCCCCAATCGGGTATTCGGGCATTATTCGTGGTTGCCTTGAAAATTCCATCACGCTTCCTCTGCTTCTCAAAATTTTGTTATGACTGCGTTTCTATTGCCTGCTCTAAAGCCGGATATTTAATCCCACCAGAAAAACCATACAATTTTAGCTCCCAGCCAACATCGACTCGTGATAATTCCTGTCCGAAGATGTTAAGGATTTTTTTTTGTTTTCCAATGCGCTTATTTCGTTCTTTATTCGGAGCGCCATAGATGATCGGGTATCTTTTGTTTTTTTGTTCAATTTGGATACTTTATCCGCCAGAGAGCTGATATTACTAGGAGATACGGATCCCGCCACGTCATTCGATAATTGTGCAAACATTGACGTTAGTGTTGAGTCCTTATCGGACATGGTATTCAGCAAGGAACTCATGCTTTTTAGGGTTTTGAGGTCCTGGTCGATATTCGATATATCTTTACAGTAACAAGGCATTATAGGCTCTCCTTTCCCGCCGCTAAGGCGTTTACGACAGTCAGATCCGCTTCCTCAGCATTTTTGAGGCTTTCTTTGATAAGTGTACCCAATGCCGCAGTCATATATAAAGCCATAGACGTTTCGTCAGAAACTCTTACTGCACACTCATTGCAGGAATCTCCACTTGTCCCTTTCCAAGTAGAAGTCAGATCGCTGAATTCCTTTTGAAATTTGCTGTGATACTGTGACAGGGTATCAATTGCTTTATCAATTTTTGCCATTGCTTTTGAAAATTCTCTTTTATCATAAAAGATTTCCATATTAATGCCCCCACGTATATTTGTTTTTAATATTTTATGATTACATCGCTCCATGCGCTCCAAACGCTGCTAACGCTGCTAACGCTGCTAACGCTCCATGCGCTCCAAACGCTACTAACGCTACTAACGCTACTAATGCTCCAAGATTTTGTTCAACCCTGGCTTCCTTGGCAACTTCAAGTCTCACACGGATCAGAGCCGAAAGTTTGCTCATTAAACATATCAAGTGCAGATTGAGGAATAATAAAAAATCCATACGCAGCATCTAACGCCGCTGTCCCAATAGCTTTCAAAACCAGTCCTATCATAGTAAGGACACCCACCGCCGTTACGCCTTCCGCCACTGCCTCCGGATCCACAGTAATCGGTATTGCTTCCAGTGATGTCTGTGGTTGTAGTTGTGTTTCCGGTTGTGTTTCCGTCTGTTCTTGCTTTTTTAACCTCGTTGCTTGAAAATCATAGCTTATTATACCATCCCCTTCGTACCAGTATTCCACTTCAAACACGGCTTTGCTGTTTTGATATGAAAACGTGTTAGGGTTTGCCCTGGTTCCCAAATTATACTCAGGCGCTCCGGGAAGGCCGTTGTAGATTATGGGGGTTAAATTTCTTATCGCCCTGCCCAAAAAGGTCCCTGTCGAATAATTAGCCAGTTGCGCTTGCGCAAGCGCCGGCGGCCAGCCCTCAGGTTTTATTTCCCAGATATAACCAGTGTAGCGGTCTAATAAATCCACGCGGCCCAAAAGAGTCGCAGGAATCAAAGGATTTCGTCGATTAGATGGATTATACAGGGGGTTGTTATATCTTAACCAACGCTCAATCGTTATACTTGGGTTAAGCATTCTTATATTATATTGGACTTGGCGGTGAATCTCACCGGGGCTGTTTAAAACGCTTAAATCTATTGCGCAGCCTGTAGAATCAGTATATATCAATGGATTGTTCCGGCAGTAAGCGTAGGGGTGCAAAGAAAGCGGCGCGCCGATAAACCCCTTCACTGCGTCAACGCCTGTAAAGCACCCTAATAACGGCTCATACTCCCTTGCCTGGGCAAAATATGTTTGGGCGATATTATCGTATTGGTAGCCTGTGTAACCAAATGGCTGCGCGATACTTTGATTGCCGGTCAGATCGTTACCGAACTCGTCATAAGCGTATGAGTCCGTAAGATTACCTAAACCGTCAATATACCTGAGAGGGCTGCCCAAGTCATCCTGCAAAAAGATGTGTCCGCCGGTTTCGTCAACCGAACTGACAACATTGTCATCCCAGACGAAAGTCTGTGTCCGGGTATCATCGCTCATTTGCAGCAGGTTGTGACGCCGCTTTGTAAGGTCGAGGGTGTAGCTGATGTTTTTTGCAGGGTTTAGGTCATCTGTGATCTGCTTGCCTACCCTGAAGCCCAATCCGTTATACTCGTAATTTGACGCCTGCCCGGCGGCGTTGACCGCCCTGGTCAGGCGGTTGAGCGGACTGTACTCGTAGGTGTTCCTGATACTATCGTTCTCAAGTATCTGTGTTAAGTTGCCCCGCGCGTCATAGTAAAAATCTTGTACACGGTTGGCGCCTTCAAGACGCGTGAGCTGATTTAGCGGGTTATAGGCATAATCCGTCCTGACGCCTTTATCAATCGCAAAGTCCCTATTGCCATACCCGTCATAACCAAACTTCTTTATTGGAGTATTATCCTTTGTAACGCCGGTCAATCTGGATAGCTCATCATAGGCGTATTGATATTTGCCGCCCTCTTCCTCCATACCGCGCCTGAACTCTTCAACGCAGGTCTTGTTCATCATGCTGTCATAAGTATAAACGTATTTATCCAGAACGCCTTCTCTATCGCTGTGCGTGAGTTCGGACAGCAATCCCGTATCATTATATGAAAACTGTGTCCTGACGCCGTTTGAAAATATCTTATCGCTTAATCTGCTGTTTTGGTCGTAGACATATTCAATTTGATTGTTCCCGTCAATTAAAGCCTTGAGCCTTAAAAACTCATCGTACCTATACTCAACGGACTTGCCGTCCGGATATACAATGCCGGTTCTCTGGCCTTCAGCACCGTATGTATACGCGACCTCTTTACCACTGTGGTCAGTTACTTTTTTTGCCCTGCCGGCCTCGTCAACTTCGATCGCTGTTATGCCCAGCCAATCTTTAATCCCGATCAACTGTTTCAATGGGTTATATGAAAGCTTGACGCTCTTGCCATCCGGGTATTTAACTTCCTCAAGCTGATTTGACTTGTTATACGCGTATTTTGTCAGAAACCCGTCTTGATCCAACTTGCTCAGGACATTGCCCATTTCGTCATAAGTATAGGCTTCGGCATTGCCAATTGCGTCAATAATTTTCTCGATTTGGCCTGACTTGTCGCGTTTGTATTCAGTAACATGGAGTTTGGTGTTCTGCTCATTAATCTTCTTTGCCTCGTTTACCTCGGCAAATTGTTTGACTTCGATCAGATTACCCTGACGGTCATAATCATATTCTGATCTGTTACCAAGAGGGTCGATTACAGAAATCAACTTGCCTGACGGCGAATAAGCGAATCCTGTTACACTATTATTTGCGTCTGTTATACTGATTATGTTCCCTACCGCGTCATACGCATATTTCTTTATCTGACCTTTGTTGCTGCGTATACAAGTTATCTGATTCAGGCAGTTGTACTCGTAGTTTAGCGCATACCCGTCCTGTGAAGTCTGTGACGTGATGTTCTTGTTCGCGTCATAAGCATATACCGTACTCCTTCCATCAGGATATGTCGCTCTTTCCAGTAAACCGCCCGGCATATAATCAAATGTTGTTATTCTGCCGGCAGGATCAGTAATACGGGAAATATGGCCAAGCGGAGTGTAGCTATACTTTAGCTCCCGGCCGGTGACGTCGGTTTCACTGATTTTCCGCCCTGCCTTATCGTACGCGAAAACGCTCTTATGCCCAAGCGGATCTGTAATTCCGGTTACCTGACCCATATTATTATACTCAATACCCGTTTTGGCGCCGCCGGGCTCTATTATTTCACTAATTCTGTTTAGAGGGTCATAGGATAAGTATGTATCGTCGCCTCGGGGGTTCGTTATCTTTGTTCTGTTGCCGTTTGGATCATATTCATACCTAACTCCGGAACCATTTGCGTTTATCACGCGTTCAAGCCTATTTAACTTGTCGTATTCAAACGATGTAACACCGCCGTTTGCGTCGACCTGTTTCGAGACGTTCCACATTAGATCATATTCAAATTCAACTTCATTTCCCTCCTGATCAGTTATTTTGCTTGGTTTTCCCAAGCAGTTGTATTCACTTTTTATAACGCCGCCGTCAAAGTCCGTAATTTTTATTACTTTGCCGTTGGCGTCATACTCGTAACCGCGTTTATGTCCGTCAGCGCTAACTACTTTTGTTATGTCATCTCTGGCATTGTACTCATATCCGGTTCTATTTCCGTTACCATCGCTAGTGGTAATAACACGGTTTAATTCATCATATTCATATTCATATTTCGTTTCCGACATTGGCTCGCTTATGGTTATGATATTGCCCTGGCTGTCATATTCAAGAGTTACCTCGCTGCCATCAGGTTGTGTGATCTTAACTGGATGACCATTTTTATCATAATCTGTTTTGGTTTTACATCCTATAGCGTCGACCACTTCTGTGACATTGCCGTGGGAGTCATAGCTCATCCTGATCTTTTCATCTCCGCTCAGCTTTACGCGTACGGGTTTATTTAGCCGGTTATATTCTGTTTCAACCGTTTCACCGAGCGGGTTCGTGACCTTTATTGTATTGCCCCTGCCATCATAGGAGTATTTTGTTTCATTGCCTTTTTTATCTATAAATAATGTGCGAAGGTTCTGATCATTGTACTCATACTTCTCAAACCCATCTGAATAGATTGTACCAACGCTTCTATATCTCTCATCATGAACGTATGTGATTTCATTGCCGTTTTGCTGTGTTAGTATCAGCTTCTTCTCATCATCTTTATATTCATACAAAATCTCTCCGCTGTCCGGAAAGGCCTGATGCTTTATACGGCCAGCCTTGTCGTACTTATTGTTCAGAATATTGACCCCACAGGGGTTTACGATCTCCGCCAGTTTGTTTTCCATATAGCCGTACTGGTACTTACCGCCGTTCTCATCCGCAACGCAAATCAAAGTATCTTCCTCGTACTCAAAACTGACGGTTCTGCCTGCGTTATCTGTGACTTGCCTTAATTTATCATTTTCATAACTGAAACTAAATGATGAAGATGAATTGTTTTCCGCTTTTTGTAGTATTCCCGCTTCATCATAGATTAACTTTATGTAGTTGCCGTTTCTGTCCTCTTTGCCTGTCAGCTTGCCTTTTTGGTCAAATATGTATTTTAACCCGCTATGGGCTTGATATATCAGGTTGTCGTTTTTTTTCTTCAGGGAATTATCTGCGCCCTGGCTCTGATAATACTGCCCTCTGTCGCTTTTTATAAATATCTCCTGCTTGCCGTCTTCAAGGAATACGGTAGCTTTGTCCTCCTGATCGGAAACGCTGGCCTCAAAGCTATGTACCCATCCAAACCCAAGGGAATTCCTGCGTTGTTCCAGCGCATTATAGATCATCCCAAATGACATAGGGAACAGTCCTTTTGTCTTGAGATACTCCTTTTGATAAATAAAATTGCCTGTCGCCAGGTTAACCGGGTCGCCGCCAACCGAACAACAAGTATTATTCACCCCAAAAAGAGATGCGATAAAGGCGCCTATGGAATTCGCTTCAGTAAAAGCTGCTATGCCCCTTAATCCTATATCTCCAAGCATTTCTATGAATTGCCCGACAAACTCAGACCAGCGTTTCGATCTGACAAAGCCAGACTCCCACCGCTTCATTGTTTGTTCAAGTTCGTCAACGCCTTTTTCATACTTATTTATCGCTTCCATCAGCTTTCCTAAGCTGTTCTGGCATCCTTCTATTTCTCTCGATGAAGAATTTATTTCATTTAAAACAGATAGTTTCGAATATCTAAAACTATTATTGAGCTGTTTCAGCTTCTGCAAATCAGAACGGTACCTGTCATATTCGTCAATTGCCTTCTGACAATTGCGGCAAACAGCTGCCTTTGCTTGCCGTGATAAACTTAACAGATTTTTTGCGCCGCTGGCGTTTCCGCCGAATAGTCCCGCAAAGCTTAATGCCTGCCTGTTTAGGTTTTCCGATAAATCCAGGACTTTTTTAAGCGTATCCCTGATAAGAAGAAGATTGTTAATATACACTGAAAAGTCATCTTCCCACTGCCCGCTTTTCCCGGAAAAAACCTCTGAACTTTCTCCTTTCCAGCCATTAGTAGTTAGATTATCGGCAGCTTGGGATACTTCTTTTTTTATGCTGTTTATATCAACTAAAGCTTTATCTAGAAGCTTAATAACTCGTTCAAGGGTTGGAATGCTTAGTTGAAAATCCATTTTACCTCCTAATCAAATCGCTTGTGATAATTCCTGTACGTTTGTGACAATTCCTGTCCGCCGATGTTAGAGATTTTTTTATCCTGCATATTAATTACAAAAGATTAATCATTTTTACATTTATTGGTATAATGCCAACTTGTGAAGCTCAAATTCCGAATATCTAATGTGGACTTTATTATACTTACAAGATGATACCCGTATGGATCAATTATTGTTTCCGGTGAAAATATATTTTTCAGTTTTTGTAAATCATCATTCGAAAAATCGAAAAGCCTGAAATTCTCCGGATGAGCTTTATTCTCAAAGAAAACCTGTTCAAGGTATTTATTTTCCCTTTCAATCGCCAAATCATCAAACCCTTGGCGGTTTTCCAGCCATTTATTAAACCCTTCATCTTCGCCATACATTTCTTTTGCGATAATTAATGATATTTCTTCAAGATACCCCCAATCAATATAAAACGAGCTAATAGATTTTCCTTTGTTTAAAATAATGAAGCCAACCCCGTGGTCTTCACTATGTTCAAAATATAATACTGGTATTTTTTCAGATAGGGCAATAATCTCCTCACAGAATCCATACCCGGTTGCAAAGTCGACGTCTGCATCGTGCTTAGTCAGGATATAACACCACTTTGCGTTAAGGCTATCCAGGTACATATCTTCTTTTAAATACTCTCTGGCCACAGTTTCGTTTTTTGAGAGTATTAGATTGGCGCTGGTAAATTCACTCATAATAAACTCCTCTTATTTCCTGTAACGTTGGCATTATACTAACGAGCAAAAACATTTGCACAAATTGTATTTTTCGCTCGTAAGTATAACTTTATGCACAAGCCGCCGTATCTGTAGTTTGTCGCTGCACGACCGGCGTCTGCGCACCCATTCGCTGCAATTCATTTCGCTCATGGGTATAA
>WRNQ01000013.1 GCA_009776565.1 Synergistaceae bacterium
CCTGAAGCGGTAACCAACGCGCAAGACGACGCAGCGCCAGAAATTGCCCCTGAAGCGATAACCGACGCGCAGGACGACGCGGCGCCAGAAATTGTCCCTGAAGCGGTAACCGACGCGCCAAATGAAACACAGATTGAAGCTAACGAAAGCGTAGATGAAGCCAAAGATTCCGTTCCGGTTGATTTACCGGGAGAAGCGGAACTTGAGATACCGGATATTGAGGTAGAGACGCCGTAAGGACGAACGTCTAACGGGACCGTTTACAATGCACAATGCACAATGCACAATGCACAATTAACAATGCACAACTTTACAATTTACAATGAAATGCATAAATACCGCAGAGGCGGCGACCCGCCTCTCGTTCTTATAAACCCATATCATCGCTACATTGAACTGTGGGGTTGGCGGGCGAGACGCCCGCGCTCCCATTGTGTAACCGGGGGCGGTCGTCCCTACGTCCTCTGTGTTCTCTCTTTGTCCTCTGTGTCTCTGTGAGAAATTGCCTTTGCCTTTGCCTTTTACTGTCTACTGTCTACTGTCTACTGTCTACTGTCAACTGTCAACTGACCACTGTTTATCCGGAATTATTTTTCGTGTATGAGGTCGTCTATATGTTTGATTGCTTCGTCATATTCACACATCAATATACACTGTTCAAGTGTTTCTATTTTACCTTCAAAATTGCTGTTCTTACAAAAATTTTTTAATTGCCTGATAGTTTGGTTCATTAGTATTCCATCAAATTCACAAAGCGATTCTTTCAAACTTAACAAATCTGACATTATATCGTCAATTCGTAGTTCGTTGTCTGTTGACACATTTTTATCCGCGCTTATTGCTTCATTTATTTTATTGAGCAATTCCTTTAGATCTATCATAAACTTATCGTTATTATCTTTAACGAAATCAATTTCATTATTTTTACATGCAAATTCAAGAGCCTTTGCGGCTTCGGAAAGCTCGCCCGCTCCTATGCTTGCAAGCGCGCTTTTCAAGGAATGGACGTGGGTAGCATACAATTCTATATTATTAATTTTCATGCAATTTTCAATTTCAATGAGTTTGCTATATCCGTCCTTTTGAAAAACATCCAATATTTCAATAAAATTATTGAGCGAGCCGCCAGTTTTTGATAACCCAGCGTCAACATCTATTCCATCTATTTCAATGACCGAATTGGTATCAGCCTTAAGTTCCAAAGTATAAGCCTCCTTTTTGTCTTTTGGTATCCATTTTTCAAGTATTTCGTTGAGCTTAGTTATTTCAATAGGTTTTGCTAGAAAATCGTTAAATCCGTTTGATAAAAACATTTCCTTAACACCTACAACTGCATTTGCCGTAAGCGCTACAATCGGTAAATCTTTACATGAAGGGATTTTTCTTATTTTTTTGGTAGCACTGACACCATCCATTTCAGGCATCATATGATCCATAAAAACAATATCATAACTTGTTGATTCAACTAAATTAATTGCTTCAATCCCGCTTTCGCACACTTCTATCTGCATATTATATGGTGACATTAGTCCTTTCGCTACTTTCAGATTTGTATTGATGTCGTCAACAACAAGTATTTTAGCTTTTGGCGCGATAAAACGGATATAAATGCTTTGAACATCGTTAATAGAGGGTTTCAGTGCAATCTCGTTTAATATTCTGGCAAAAATTACAGAATAAACAGGCGTTGAGATTGTAAAAATCCCCGGTTTAGTCAAGGCATTTTCTTTATCAGACATCGCAACAAATTTAGACAAGTGAATGTTATCATTCTCAGGCGATTTTTCTAATATGTTTTGAATATCGTTAAATAAAAATGAAGGAAAAAATACAAAAGAATACTCACCTTTTACAAAAGCATCTTGTAACTCGGCCGTATTCCTTACTAAACTAAATTTCACGTCTAAATTGTAAAACGAAGCAATATATGATTTTGCGTATTCTTCACGCGGTTCGTACAGTAACACATTGTGCAGCTCGGGGTTATTGACCTGAGCAATTCTTTCCGTATCATGATAATTATGCGGTAAAATAACCCTAAAAACGCTGCCTTCTCCAAAAACGCTTTTGACCGAAATATCTCCATTCATTGCTCTGCAGAGCTTCTTCGTAATTGCGAGTCCCAGGCCTGTTCCTTCTACTCCTTTGTTTCTACTAGCGTTAAACTTCGTATATTCTCCAAAAATATTTGCTATACTAGTATCTTTTATCCCTATGCCTGTATCTGAAACCTCTATTATCAGATTCAGTTTTTGTTTATCTATAGATTCAGCGAATATCTCAAACGAAATATGCCCTTTTTCAGTATACTTTACTGCATTAGTCAAAAGGTTAAGCAATATCTGCCTTAGCCTTACTTCATCCCCAATAAGACAATTAGGCAGAGTTGAATCAATGAACACTGAAAAAAGAATTGGCTTATCAGTAAGTCTCATGTTGATAATATTTACCACATCATATATTACTGAAGATAACAAATATTCTTCGTTTGCTAACTCAATTTTTCCGGATTCAATTTTAGATAAATCCAAAATATCGTTTATTAATGACAACAGGTTTGCGCTTGCTTGTTTTATTGTTGTGGCATACTCTTTAGCAGAGGGGGAAATTGCTTCGCGAAGAATAAGTTCCGACATACCAACGATTGCGTTCATCGGGGTACGGATTTCGTGGCTCATTTTGGCAAGGAATTCGCTTTTTGTTTTTGAGCTTGCAAGAGCTTCATCGCGCGCTATGAGCAATTCTTCTTTGGCTTTATGAATTTCTGCCAGCATAGTTTTTATTTCACGTAAATCCATTATATAACATGCAATAATGTATTCATTTTTATACGATACCCGCACGAGATTGATTTCAGCCGGAATAGGCTCGCTGTTCAAATTCTGGTGCATCCATTCGAATCTTAAGAACCCGCTCTCAAATGTTTTTGCCTGGTATTCCACCATAAGCTCATGAGAGTGTTTGCCATTAGGCTGATATTGCGGAGAAAGCTCAGAAAAATTATTAATGAATTCCTGCTGACTTTCCAAATTAAAAAGACGCGTACAGTGGTCGTTGCAAAGTAACATTTTATTGTTCTTATCAAAGAAACAACAACCAATAGGCATAGTGTTCAGCATTATTTGCATGTACTCGTCGGCTTCTTTCGTTTTTGCACGTTCGTTTTTTTTCTGTATTGCGTTCGCTAATAAAAAACCACACGTCAAAATCATTTTCTTTCCCGGCTCGGAAAAAAGTTGCTTGCTTTTGTAATTGTTAACTCCTATAAAACCCCAGCGTTTTGCGTCTAAGTTGATTGGAACTACCAATAAAGATTTTACTCCAAATGGTTCCAGAATTTTTTTTTCCGAGATGGACATATTCTCAGTAAAATCATTGAAGCATTTTCCATTATCAAAAGCGTTCTTTATTGAAGGAAGCTTACTGTAAGGAATAATTACCGATCCGGAGCAGTCCTGTACGGATTTCATTCCATCCACCCACTCGTAAATTTTCATACAAGAGAGCTCATTATTATAATACCTGTCTTGCCATATATACGCGCTGCTTTGGTTCATTGTATTGACAATCAGCTCCAGGGATTTGTGCAAAAGATCACAAAAAGGCTCAGATTCATTATATGACAATAAATCTTTTGCAATTCCATATATTTTCCAAAGCATTAAATTCTGATTAGCAGTGTCACTTTTATCTTCTGAAAGATTCGTGAACAAAGCATCTTCCATACCTTAAGTATCCCTCCTTCCTTGTCCTCCGGTGGCGCCGGAGGCAGGTTATTGTAGGGGAGGCAACCTGCCTCCCGTGTCTGGCGCAAAAAATCGGACGACCCCCTGGCGTGCCCTAAAAACAGGCGGCAGAATGCCGCCCCTACGGTTCTATGTAGCGACGGTTGTGGTTAATTTGCAGGACCTCCGGTTGCCCTAAAAACAGGCGGCAGAATGCCGCCCCTACGATTCTATGTAGCGACGGTCTTCATAATCCAGGACACCCCAATCGTCCTGTCCTCTCTTTCTCCTCTGTGTCTCTCTCGAGAGATTTCTTTGCTTTTGTCTTTGCCTTTGCCTTTTGCCTTTTACTGTCAACTGTCTTAACGATGATTATGGTTAATATCCATGGACGACCGAGGGCGGTCGTCCCTACTTTCCTCTGTGCCTCTCTCGAGAAATTTCTTTGCCTTTGCCTTTGCCTTTTACTGTTAACTGTCAACTGTCAACTGTCTACTGTCAACTGTCTTCTAAGCAACGCCTTTCCCGGACGAGCCCATAACTTCCCTGATTTTATGCGCAACCATGTTCTTAACTGCTTCGCGCGCGGGATTCAGGTAACTGCGTGGGTCAAATTCAGAAGGCTTCTCCGCAAAGAATTTGCGGATTGACGCTGTCAAAGCAAGCCTGATGTCTGTATCAACATTTATTTTGCAAATTGACATCCGGGCGGCTTTACGCAGCATCTCTTCGGGAATGCCCTTGGCGCCGGCCACTTGGCCGCCATATTTGTTGCACATATCGACAAATTCATCCGGTAGGCTTGATGAACCATGAAGCACAAGCGGATATCCCCCCGGAAGCATTTTAATTATCTCTTCGAGCCTTGGAAAATCAAGTTTTGCCTCTCCTTTGAATTTATACGCTCCATGGCTCGTACCTATTGCGACAGCAAGAGAATCGCAACCTGTGCGAGAGACAAATTCCGCAGCTTCTTTTGGATCAGTGAAGACGTGTTCGGCGGATTGAACGTGTTCCTCTATTCCGGCTAGTTTGCCAAGCTCTGCTTCTACCCAAACTCCTCTTTCATGCGCATAATCCGCCACTTTTTTTGTAACGGCAATATTTTCCTCGAACGGTAGATGAGAACCATCTATCATAACGGAGGTAAAACCATTATCTATACAATCGCGACACATTTCGTAAGTTGGTCCGTGATCAAGGTGAACGCATACCGGAATATCCAGGCCAGCACTATTTGCCTCTATAATGGCAGCTTCGACCAGTTTCATAATATAAATCTGCCCTGCATACGAGCGCGCCCCTGCAGAAACTTGCAGGATTACAGGAGACTTTTCCTGCGCGGCAGCCCTCATGATACCCTGCACTATTTCCATGTTATTGACGTTGAAAGCTCCAACAGCATAACCTTCCTTGAAAGCGCGTTCAAACATAGATCTCGGAGTGACAAGAGCCATAGAGAATTTCCCCTTTCAAATATTATTATTTTCAATTACGTTTAAACTCTTAAATTGCGAACCGGTATTAAAATCTTGCTGCTGTTCCTCTGGCTTTGCGTTGTACTTTATCTCCAACTTTAACAATTCCCTCTGCATCCTTGGGTTCAACCAATACCAGCTGTGAAGAATCGCGTCCGACCTTTGAAACACTGTAAATCGTTTCAGGATCCAGGGCGCCGTTCTCTTTTACTATAAAATATAAATCCGCAATTGATACGTCCTTATCACGCCCGGCATTAATATAGATATATTTCCCTTCGATTTTCACAACCGTAAAATTTATTGTTTCAGCGTTGTTTTGGGAAAGCTGAATAGGAGTATACTCTTTATCAATTTTTATATCAGCTGACTCCAGCTCTTCTAAAATATTCTGGATACACATAACTGTGGCTTGTTGGAAGCCAATTGACAGTCTGTTCGAAACAGCCGCTGATATGCTTTCCAACACGTTTTCATCAGCATCTCCGGAACAGGAAATATCAGCAAGCTCAATGCCATTATAAGCGTTGATAAGACGAATTCTTATCACTACATCGCCTGTTCTCTTTGAAAAATCCAAGCCGTTTATTGTAAAATCTTTTGCTATAACGCTTTTCTCAAACTGAATAATCTCACCGGTCAATAAGGCGTCAGCAGCAAGCATTTTCCCAAGGCGGGCGGCGCCGAAGCGGTCATATCTTCTGGCAGCAGCGTCTTTTCCAATCTGAGTTTTCATTGCTTCCTCAACTGTTTCTTGCGGCAAAAGTTCAAACAGACCGCAGTTTTCAGTTTGTTCTCTCACAATTTGCATGACCTTTGGAAGATTGACCTTGTTATTTTCGGTTGGTTTGTCAGGAGTCAGAGCCATCTTATTTGGAGTTTCATCGGCAAAATCAATCAAAGCGATAAGAATTTTGTTCTCGTCAGATTGGCTTATTGAACAAAATAAAAAAACCAACGATAAAACTGTAAATAATATCCTCTTCATCGATATTTCCTTCCTGTGTTCAGCGTTTATCGTATAGTATTTAAAGCGTGTTTTTTTATTGAGCCTCTTTGTCGAAACGCTATATGTTAAACGCTGCTTTTAATGTATTTTTCTATTTCTTCCATTTTTACTCGTGTGAGCTCGCTTTTTGGCAGCATCGAAAGCAACTTCCAACCTATGTCAAGAGACTCTCCAATATCGCGGTTCTCATCCTTTCCCTGATTTATAAAAATATCTTCAAAAGCATCGCCAAAATTAAGATATGTCTTGTCCAATTCACCAAGCTCATCTTTTCCGACAACATCAGCAAGAGCTTTCACATCCTGATTCCGGCTGTAAGCGGCAAAAATCTGGCTTGACAAGCTTGGGTGGTCATCTCTCGTAAACCCTTTTCCTATGCCGTCTTTCATCAACCTTGAGAGACTTGGCAATGGGTCGATAGGCGGGTACACTCCGCGCGCGTCGAGGGCGCGCGACAATACTATTTGCCCTTCCGTGATAAACCCCGTAAGGTCCGGGATAGGGTGGGTTATATCATCGTTTGGCATTGTAAGTATAGGCAGCATTGTAACGCTGCCTTCCTTTCCCCTGATAACGCCCGCACGCTCGTAAAGAGTGGCAAGGTCGCTATAAAGGTATGCCGGATAGCCTTTCCGGCTTGGGATTTCTCCTTTTGCTATTGAAAGCTCCCTTAAAGCTTCGCAGTAATTGGTCATATCAGTAAGGATAACCAGAACGTGCTTCCCGAGTTCGAACGCAAGATACTCGGCGGCTGTCAGCGCCATACGCGGGGTTACTATCCTCTCGATGACAGGGTCATCGGCAAGATTAAGAAAAAGCACTAAGTTTTCTCCGCTGCGACCAGAAGAAAGGTTACTGACAAAAGTTGCGGCGTCATCGTGACGGATACCTATCCCGNCAAAAACCACCGCAAAATTTTCNACTCCNAGGAGGCGGGATTGAGCGGCTATCTGAATTGCCAATTGATTGTGGGGAAGCCCGTCACCCGAGAAAATTGGCAACTTTTGCCCCCGGATCAACGTCGTCAGGGTATCAATTACGGATATTCCCGTGCAAATAAAATCATGAGGATAAACCCGCCCGACAGGATTAATCGGCGCGCCGTTTATATCGCGCTTTGCGCCTCCGAGAACCGGTCCGCAGTCATCGCGGGGCTCGCCCAATCCATTGAATGTACGTCCCAAAATATAAGGGCTTAATGTCATCTCAAGCCCGCAACCTTTAAAGCGAACCCTTGTATTGTCGGGTACAAGTCCTTCCACTCCTTTGAACACCTGTATAATTGTTGATTTGTCGCTTATCATCACCGCGCGTCCGCGTCTTGGCGAACTGTCGTTTCCGTACACTTCCACAACGTCGTCATACCCCACGCCCTCTATGTAAGGTAACGCTACAAACGGACCGTATATTCTATCTATGCCCTTATATTCCGCAAAGGCCATTTTTAAGCCTCCCCTGATGAATAGTCCTCGTGAGTTGCAAGCCTCTCGTGACCCACAATTTCAAGTTGTATTTCAAGACGTTTTGCAAGGTCTGTAAATGCATCTTTGTTTTCGGCGCTTATTTCCCGCGCGTGAANAAGTTCGTCAAGCTCCTTTATTCTACGTAATACCGACAGCGGGCAGCCTTCCGATATAAGTTTTTTTGCCAGTTCGTAAAAGTTAAATATTATTTGCAGAATGCTAATCCCCTTTTCGGGAGGGCAAAACGAATCGTCGGAAAACGAGTTTTGCTGAAGATAAGCGTTCTTAAGTAAAAGAGCCGTGAAAGCAACGAGTTTTTGGCTGTCCGGCAGCACGTCTTCTCCCATCAGNCGTATAGTCTGCTGAATGGAATTATCCTCGGCAAGAAGCCGCCTGGCCTTCTCACGNAAATTACCCCANTTTACATCAACGTTTTCCATATACCATCCGCGCACTTCATTTCCATACTCGCTGTATGAATCCATCCAGTTTATCGCGGGGAAATGGCGCGAGTGAGCAAGATTGGCGTCAAGCGCCCAAAAAGTGCGTATAAAACGTTTTGTATTGCGGGTGACCGGCTCCGTGAAATCTCCTCCCGGAGGCGATACCGCTCCTATTATCGAAATACTTCCTCTATCTCCTCCAAGCGTTATAACTTTTCCGGCGCGTTCATAAAACTCGGCAAGACGAGTAGGCAGATATGCGGGGAAACCTTCTTCCGCCGGAATTTCCTCCAGCCTGCCCGAAATTTCNCGAAGGGCTTCCGCCCAGCGGGAAGTTGAATCCGCCATCATTGCCACNTCGTATCCCATATCGCGGTAATACTCGGCTATCGTTATCCCCGTGTATATTGACGCTTCTCTTGCCGCCACCGGCATATTGGAAGTGTTCGCAATGAGTATTGTTCTTTCCATAAGNGGNCGGCGTGAGCGNGGGTCCTCCAATACAGGGAATTCTTCAAGCACCTGCGTCATCTCATTGCCGCGTTCGCCGCAGCCTATATATACGACTATCTTAGCATTGCTCCATTTTGCCAGTTGATGCTGAGTGACAGTTTTTCCTGTTCCAAAACCACCGGGAATAGCTGCGACTCCTCCTTTTGATATCGGAAAAAGTCCGTCTATGACACGTTGCCCAGTTATAAGGGGTTCATCGGGTAAGAGGCGTTTGCTGTAGGCGCGCGGGGTCCTCACTCCCCAGAACTGGAACATTTTAACTGATATCACCTCGCCTCTTGATGTTTTGATTCTGGCGACAACATCCGAAGTTTTGGCGTAACCTGCGGGAACTATATATTCTATAATTCCTTCTATGCCCTGCGGAGTCATAACTCTATGCTCGACAAGAGGGGTCTCGGGCAGTGTCAGAAGTATTTCTCCTTCGGATACGCTGTCTCCTACAGATACTTTCGGCGTCACTTGCCATGATTTATTCATGTCTATGTTGTCAATGTGAGTTCCNCGAGCGAGGAATGCGCCCTCTTTTTCAAGAATGCGATTCAAAGGTCTGCCTATTCCATCAAGAAACGCCCCTATCAATCCCGGTCCAAGTGCAAGAGAAAGAGAGCGGCCTGTTCCAATAACAGGTTCGCCAACTTTTACCCCGGATGTTTCTTCATAGACTTGTATCAAAGCTTCATTGTTTTCCATGCGGATTATTTCGCCAAGCAGCTTTTTGTCGGAAACATAGACCATCTCACGCATCCCAAAATTTGATACTCCATGTGCGCGGACTATCATACCGTTAATTGACGTTATTTTTCCAGCTCTCTCCAAATTTATTTCCCAACCTTTCCTTTCAATGTTATAGCGCGGCAAGGATACGCGAAGTTATCACGTCAGCTGATTCATCAGTCTTTGCATTCCAGTCGGAAATGACGTTCCAGTACCCATCTGCAGAAGATATCATCACACCTCCGTTGAATCCTCCCGGAGTAGAGTCAAAAGTGATTTTTATCTGTGCAGCTTCGTTTATTATCTCCGCTATCTCTTCTCCAAGCTCTGCATCTGCGGCAGACAGCCTGAACGATATTTCCCGTTTTTCATTTACCTTTTCTATAGCTTCAAGAGCAAGCCCCGCCAATATATCTTTATAATCGACGTGTTTTCGTAAAGCCTCAAGTTTTTTTTGAAACAGCGCTTTTGCCTCATAAACGCATTTATTCTGTAGTTTCATGCGTTCCCGGTTGACTTCGTTTTTAGCGTCGGATATCTGACGGGTCAATATTTCATTTGCCTGCTTTTGCGCGTCCAAAGAAATAGTATCACATTCGGCATCGAGTAATATTTGCTGCTCTTCAGTCCACAGATCTATTTCATCCCGCACTTCATCAATTATCCTGTTGTGTTCAACGTCCGCCCGCTTCAGCACTATGTTGCACAACTCTCTTAATTTAGCNTCCTCAGCTCTTGATTCTAAATCATCTTTACTGATGTCGGTCATTCTACTTTCACTCCTATTGCTTCCCGGATATAACGGGATAAATAATCAGCCGAACGTTTTGAACCATGCCTGTCCGGTATCTCAACGACAAGAGGCAGTGATTCATTCTTGTGTAAACTTTGTATTTTGTCTGTAATGCATTCGGCAGCGGCTTCTGTTATCACAATTATAGCTATATCTTTGTTTTTTAATACATTATTAATAGCTTCCATCGTTTCGTCGCGCCCATGCACAACAATGCCCGCGATGCCGGCAAGCCTCATAAGGACAAGTGTATCGTGGTTATCGCTTATCAGGAAAGCTTTCATCATTCTCTATGTCAAAAGAATCAAAATGGAAATAACAATACCATATACCGCAATGCCTTCGGCAAGCCCAAGATAAATGAGCGTCTTTCCCAATAAATCCGGTTTTTCTCCAACCACTCCAAGCGCGGCGGCGCCGACGTATGCAACAGCTATTCCGGCGCCGATACAGGCAAGACCAATTGCAAGGCTGGCGCCAATATACCTGAGTCCATTAACTCCGGTTGTTGCATCTTCTGCGTTTTCAGCCGCAAAGACAGGGATAGTCGATAAACAAAGCATAGTTAAAAGAAAAACCATAATACCGGTCAATAAACGGCTCGCTCTCGTCCCACTGATTCTTTTTGAATGCGAACGAAAACTGAAATACAACCCCGCGCAAACAGTTACCACAACCGCGCTCCCGAGAATCAAAATACTGTACATTATTCAATCGACTCCTTTACTATTATTCCTTCCATGTAACGGGAGAAAACTCACGCCCGCCTCCATGGTAAAATTTACTAAAAAATTCGTAGTACTCAAGTCGGAGCGTTTGAATGAATACTATGAGCCCTTCTAGAGAAACTATAAGTAAGTTTCCAACAAATACAATGATTGCCGAGGATAACCCTCCAAGCGGCACTGATTTCACCATATCGGCAAGCATGTAGACGGCTAGCGACAGCCCCGCGTGGTTCATCGCAAAAGCAGCAAGCCGCACAAATGAAGCGGTGTTGCTTACAAAGGACAACATAGCGTGTGAAATAGAAAACAAATGCACTATCTCGCTGCCTTCAGGTTGATTGTGAAATATTTTTGCAGTGAGATAATTTCCAAAAACCATAATAAAAAAAAGTGTAAAAAGTGAAAATGTAAAAAACCATTTGATTATAGGCAAGCTGAAGCTCGATATACCATAAATCAGAGAAAAGAGCGCCGTCCAATAGAATAAAAGACCGGCAAGCCCTTCGCTGCTGAAGAGCAATTCTCCCCACTCACGTTTACTGTACAGAGCTTTAATGCACAGAAAAATCCCAAGAGATAAAAATACAACGCCTATGACTATTGACGTGATTATGAGATTGTTTGTGTCATGCATAGGGGAAAGCCAAAGAGGACGTATAATGCCTTCATCGCCAAATATGCTGCCATATAGCACTCCGAAAAACATTGAAATTAATCCGGCGACTTTAATGACGCTTCCAAAAGACTTCGACAATATTCCCCTTTTTTCAAGCCAGTGCGCGCTATATAAAAGCATTCCGCCGTGCCCGACGTCTCCGAACATCAGTCCGAAAAAGAGACAGAACGAAAAAGCCACCATCGGTGACGGGTCCGTTTCGCCATATGCGGGGATGCTGTATAGTTTTACTATTTCGTGGAATATACGCACGAAATAATTATTGCGCAATAAAGTTGGCGCTTGAACGTATTTTGTTATGTTTTCACTCTCCTCAGTAATAAAAATCACATCGGGAGCTTCTTTGGATATCATAGAACGCACAGTTTCAACTTTATCAAGCGGAATAAATCCGGCGATTGCCATCATCCCAGCCACTTCGCCTCTGAGTTGTAAAAACGAGTAAATCCTTTGCATCGAGTGTATCCCTTTGTAATACTTTTCGCACCTCTCGCGGTTATCCTCAATAAAACGCTGCGCAGACTTACTTTGAGCAATAACTTCTCTTTCTAAAGATAAAAGTCGTTCCTTCATTGACTCGATATTTTCAAAATTAAAATTACAGAAATATCCTGAATATTCATAAAAACTAATCGCGTCAAACAATTTATCCGCTTCTTTTTTGTAGTCGCGCGGAAAAAGCACTAACGCCAGAATACGATTTCCGCTGCTTCTGAGTTGCTTCGAATAAAGCGGGGACGCAGAGCTTAACTCCTGAAGCTTTTCCCAGTTTTCCACCAATAAATTACCAATTGAGTATGTGATATGTTGTGAATTGTTGAGGTCCCGGGTTGTGTAGCCTGATTCATTCAAAGCTTCGCTTACCGTTATTAGAGCCTCAAGCCCAATGCATTCATCCTTAAGCCGTTTACTCTTTGCTTCCCATTCAATTATTTTCCCGGAAATTTCTTCCGCAAAATCAGAAGCTTCTTCAATTGATACTTTGGCGCTGCGTTCGCCTATTTCTTCGGGAGGCTCTTCTCCTGCCATTTCCCATAGGAGTTTAATTTTATCCAATGGGGCGACCATATCATAAGGGTTTTCCGAATACAGTCGAACCCCCGACTTTAGAGGCTTGCCTTCTAACATGACATCAAGCGGCATGGGCTCAAAAAAGCCTTCGCTTAAAAATTTCCGGGTAAGCTTTTCTATTCCTTCTGGTAATCCTACAATTGAAATTCCTGCCATTTGTACGACAGACATATGTTCACCATCTCTTTTTAAATGTTTGATGAAAGAGCAAGTAACTTTTCAACTTTGCTGCGATCATAGTTATAGCGCACTACTTCAATTGTTGCGCTTAAACTCAATATTTCTAATTCTCTTAACACAATATACGCAACGACAAAATGGACTCCCGCGCCTCCTGCCGCGAACATTTTCAACGCATTTTCCCGTTGAATAGACCTCATCCTGCGAGTTATACCCGCAACGCTTGATATATCATCACTTTCATTTTCAGCCCTTGGAAGCAGTGAAGCGTACTGGGTACCCGCAAGCGGTTCCCACATGCGATNAGGCGGAAGTGACGCNATTGTCTTTAACTTATTGAAATCAANGCGGTAATGCATATAAATCATGGACAATATAATTTCATCAGATATATTGAAGTATTTCTTTCCCCTATATATTGAAATTATGTTCATTATATCCATGTATATACCGCAAAGAGAGAGCAATCCCTCTCTCTCTTTACCGGAAAAACTGTTTGCGGCGTCAAATATCCTGTTATTAATGAAAGAGTCAAGAGCAAAGCCCATGATTATCGTCTGATTTATATTTTTACTGGTCCTTTTCATAGACTCCTTCAGGTACATTATAAGCTTCTCATTTTTAATGGAAGCAATGACTTCATCCACACTGTTTGACAACAATAGTTTCCGCTTGTTAATCAAAGAAGAATCTGTTAAAGACGTATCTTTGTAGTCTTCATTTACGGTCTTAGCTTTGACGTTCGAATCGGATTTTCCCACATGAATTTCCCATATCTTACCTTTTATGAGCTGTATGTCCTGTCTTTGGAGCCACAGTTTTAAAAAAGCGTGACGTTTAAGTCCCAATGACGGGAAAAATGACTGTACTTCACTGGTTATTGCATTCATTAAAAGCTTTTCAAGCATATCGCGATGTAAATTTCCCACATCCGCAGGGAGATAAGTTGCGTAATACGTTGATTTCAATATGTGCGCAACTTCTGAGACCCTGGTGCACTTCAACATCCGGTGAAACATGTCGGCGCCCAAAAGCGTACCTTTTCTCACTTTTGCTTTAACGGTAGCGGATAATTGTTCTCCGCCTGTATCGAGCATTATACCGAGCTTCCTTTTTCTTTCCGTACTGCTTTACGCGTGCGAGCCGCGTATTTTTCCGCGACCTCGTTCGTAAGGGACGTAATTATTTCGTCTACATTGTTTTCAAAGAGTTCGGTAATTTTCCTACGCCCAGATTCACCCGAGTTCAGTATTTCAAGGGCTTCTTTTTCACCACGCTGCCTTGAACTCTCTACAAGTGCGCGCGCGCGTTTGTGCGCATCGCTAAGAGCTGTTCTTCGGGCAGCTTCAAAGCTCTCGCGTGATTTTCTGCGCAATCTTTCAACCTCGTTCTTTGCTGTTCTTACATTTTCGGCAGCCTGGTCTTCAGCCGAAAGCAGAAATGAGAATACTTCGGATAACTTCATTTCCTCACTCCAATTCTATCCTCTGTTTTTTTAGAAAGTTTCATCCGCACCAAATCCTCACGTTCATTTTCGTCAAGGATATCCGAGATAATTTTTATTGTTTTTTCTTGAAATGGTATGGTTACCTTGTCAAGTGCATTTACGCGCCGGACGGTTTTCCGGATTTGTACGGCAACGCGTGTGACTATCGTATGTATCTCCACAAGCCGCGCGATAAGAACCAGAACCTTGCGCGCGTTCACATAAGCTTCGTCAAGAACCGGAGATGTTGCGCCAAATGAATATACAAGAGGCGCTTCAAGAGGAATGGGATCGACCTCCGGGATCTCAACTCCCATTATTGAACGCAACCGAACAATAAAACTGTTTTCTATGGGAACAGATTTAGCTAAAAACTCAACACGGTTTATTCCCATGACTATATGCGCCGCTTGAAGGGATTCATAGCCATTTGTAAATGTTTTATTTATCTCTTCCTGAATTCTACCGACTTCCTCAATGTGTCCCATTAATTCGGCCATCAGTATCTTCCTTTTTTGGTCAAGAAGGTCGCGCCCCTTTCTTGCCAGGGACAAAAAAGCTTTCATACGCTGCATGTTACCTCTCACCGGCGCAATTTTCTCCGCCATATAATCGCCTCCAATTCAGCAAAAGATTGTTATATTATAAATATTAAACTCCTGCAACGATATTGACAAAAAAACAAATTTAAATTAAAAAATATACAACAATTAACTCTTAACCTGTATTTCACAAGCTTAATCTCTTTATCGGATAAGCAGGGAACTGTCCACATCGTCCCGCCGTGTACAGAACTTATGTTGTCGCTTCAATAGTGGAATTTGAAATTCTGTCTTTTCAAACGAGCATATAATTTAAAGAGCATTATAATAAAAACAACAACACTTGTTCGCCACAGCCTGCGTCTTATACGGTAACAAAAAAAACACGGCTGGCGTTTTTTTGCAAAAACTCCTGCCGGGAGGCTGGTATATTATTAAATTAATTGCAATTATACCATAATTGGAGGTTGAATGTGATTATATTCTTGTCGGATAGCAAGTTTATTAACAAAAAACGTTTTGGGCAAAATTTTTTAATAGATAAAAACATACTAAAAGAGATAATCTCTCATGCTGAAATATCTCAAAATGACGTCGCGCTTGAAATTGGTCCGGGACAGGGCGCCTTGACAGTTGAGCTTATAAATTCCGGTTGTCGCTATATCCATTGTGTGGAAATAGATATTGACCTCGAAAGATATCTAAGACCAATTGAGAATGAACACACCTCAGTTCTGAAAATTCATTTTGCAGACGCCCTCAAATTCGATTATTCAGCATTAAACCCGTTTCCAGGCGTAGCGGTGGCAAATATTCCATATAACATCACAACTCCATTGATATATAATCTGTTGAAATTTGCGGAGCGCGGACTCCGGAAGCATATTTACACCGTTCAGCGTGAAGCTGCGGAACGTCTTATTGCAAAAGCGGATACTAAAGAACGCTACCCTCTTGGAGTAACTCTTGAAGCAATGGGAGGCGTGAAAATTCTGCGCCATGTAGCCCGCACGTGTTTCCGGCCAGTCCCAAATGTGGATTCATGCGTAATCGAAATTAAACTTTCGCGTAATTACGAGCTTGGCGCGGACGTACTATGGAATAAATTCCTGCACGCGGGATTTCGGCAAAGAAGAAAAATGCTTGTCAACAACCTGAAAGGATTTAGTGATGGTAATGGCGATGACGCCCTGCCGGCAGAGCATGTAATTGAAGCGCTGAATAAAATAGGGCTTGACGCCAAAATACGGGCAGAGGACCTTCATTCAGAAGATTGGATAAAATTGTACAAATTGCTTGCTGTGAAATCCGGCAATCATCTTGGTTGACACAACACTTGCCAGAATGAACCTCGACGTAACAATGAACAACGTCTGGTTGTCGTTTAAGGATATGCGTCATTACTTACAAAGACGATGCCTGTGGAAATATCATAAAAATGAGGTTATAATTGAATGAATCGGATTTGGATTATAGATAAACATGCCGATTGATAATGAATGAAATTAAAATAGCGGGAGAAAAGAGGGAATGCGACATGCAAAACATCGCTTATGGGACATATAAAAACGGGCAAATCTTTCTTGACACGCCAAGCCCAGTTTTCGATGAATCAAGAGTGCAAGTAATTTTTCTGAATGAGGAAACCAGGAAAAACAGTCTCATGGATATTTTCGACGTCTTAGGTCCGTGGGAAGACGACCGGGACACCGAGACCATTGTTGCAGATATACGCAATGCAAGAGTCTCCAGCCCAGACATTCGCCTATGAGCTATCTGCTGGATACTAATATTTGTATCTATTTTTTAAAACAGCATCCGGGAATTATAAAACATATGAAGCAATACCGTGTCAACCAGATAGCTGTATCAATTATTCATTGGCGGAATTACAATTTGGCGCGCATAATTCCAGCCAAATTGAAAATAACATCAAAAGAATTGAATTTTTTCTGGAGAGGACACAACTACTTTACCTCACTCCCAAAACGACAAATATTTTTGCAAGAATCAAAGCATCGTTGAGAAAATCTGGAAATATCATTGACGACTTCGATATCTTGATTGGCGCCACTGCCATAGAAAATGATTTAACGCTTGTAACAAACAACGAGCGTCATTTTTCACGTATTGGGAAAATACGCATGGTCAATTGGCTAGAGTGAGTATTCGCAAATATTTCGTTTTGGGCAAGGGCAGACACATAGGTCTGCCCCTACGCGGGACGATGTGGGCATCGTCCACTACTTTAAATGACCACAATCATTTTTTTTTGCGGGCAAGATGCCCACGCTCCCAAAGTGCTGCCATTAAAAACAGGGCGGCAAACGCCGCCCTGTTTTTAACGTCTTTCACTAACCACTAAGCTCTAAGTAATAACCGCTGTGGCGGAACGCAGGGAATCAGCGTATGTGGCTTTAATTGATTTCGTACTGTGCCATAACTGTCAGGTCAGTTGTGACGTTCGAGAAATCCCTGTCCCAACCGATGAAAGTATAGCCTTCTCTTGCAGGATTCACAGGAGCTGTCGCAGATTTGTCTGATTCAACTTTCTGTGTTTTAAGTACTTCGCCGTTCCAGTCTACAAAGGTCACAACATGCGTAGCGGAAACAAACAAATCCATAATATAGATGGGGCGCCAAGGTGATACGCCCAGCTGTCCGTAGTAATTAGCCCCCCAAGCCCATAGGTTTCCGTCCTTTTTGATGGCAACAGTGTGATCATAACCAGCTGCGACCGACGCCACATCGTCCATTATTTTTACAGGGCTATACCTGTCTGTTGTGGCGCCATCACCCAATCGTCCGTCGGAATTATCCCCCCAAGCCCACAGGCTGCCGTCAGTTTTGATGGCGAAAGTGTGAGCGCTACCCACTGCTGTTAACGCCACATCGTCCATAATTTTTACAGGACTAGCCCGGTCTCTTGTGGCGCCGTCGCCCAACTGACCGTCGGAATTATCCCCCCAGGCCCACAGGCTGCCGTCCTTTTTGATGGCAACAGTGTAATAACCACACGCTGCGATCGACGCCACATCGTCCATTATTTTTACAGGGCTAGCCCGGTTTGTTGTCGCGTCGTCGCCCAACTGACCGGAGCTATTGCGCCCCCAAGTCCACAAGCTGCCGTCCGTTTTGATGGCGATAGTGTGATAAACACCCGCTGCGACCGACGCCACATCGTCCATTATTCTAATAGGTTCAGCTCTGTCTGTTGTAGTTCCATCACCCAACTGACCGTATCTATTACTCCCCCAAGCCCACAGTCTGCCGTCCGTTTTAATGGCGACAGTGTGATCACTACCCGCTGCAATCGACGCCACATCGTCCATTATTCTAATAGGTTCAGCTCTGTCTGTTGTAGTTCCATCACCCAACTGACCGGAGCGATTATACCCCCAATCCCACAAACTGCCGTCCGTTTTAATGGCGACAGTGTGATCACTACCCGCTGCAATCGACGCCACATCGTCCATTATTTTAATAGGTTCAGCCCTGACTGTTGTAGTTCCGTCACCTAACTGACCGTAGCCATTGTACCCCCAAGCCCACAAACTGCTGTCCGTTTTGATGGCGACAGTGTGAGCGCCACCAGCTGCAACCGAAGCCATATCGTCCATAATTTTTATAGGGCTAACCCTGTTTATCTTTTGGCCGTCGCCCAACTGGCCGTAGCCATTATACCCCCAAGCCCACAGGCTGCCGTCCGTTTTAATGACAACAGTGTGAGCGCCACCCACTGCTGTTAAAGCCACATCGTCCATAATTTTTACAGGGTTAGTCCTCTCTGTTGTAGTTCCGTCACCCAACTGACCATAGCCATTGTACCCCCAAGCCCACAAGCTGCCGTCCGATTTAATGGCAACAGTGTGGTTAGAACCCGCTGCAACCGACGCCACATCGTCCAATATTTTAATAGGTTCAGCCCTGTCTGTTGTAGTTCCGTCACCTTTGGAATTATTCCTCCAAGCCCATAGGCTGCCGTCCGTTTTAATGACAACAGTNTGACCATAACCCGCTGCGACCGAAGCTACATCGTCCAAAATTTTTACAGGGCTAGTCCGGTTCGTTGTAGTGCCGTCGCCCAACTGGCCGTCATAATTACGCCCCCAAGCCCACAGGCTGCCGTCAGTTTTGATGGCGACAGTGTGATCGTAACCCGCTGCAACCGACGCCGCATCGTCCATAATTTTTACAGGGCTAGTACGGTTCGTTGTAGTGCCGTCGCCCAACTGACCGATGTCATTATCCCCCCAAGCCCATAGGCTGCCGTCCTTTTTAATGGCGACATTGCGATTATCACCAGCTGCGACCGACTCCACATCGTCCATAATTTTTACAGGGCTAGACCGGCTTGTTGTTGTGCCGTCGCCCAACTGACCGAAGCCATTATACCCCCAAGCCCAGAGGCTTCCGTCCGTTTTGATGGCGACAGTGTGAGAATTACCTGCTGCGACCGACGCCACGTCGTCCATAATTTTTACAGGGCTAGACCGGTTCGTCCTTGTGCCATCGCCCAACTGACCGAATTCATTATACCCCCAAGCCCACAGGCTGCCATCCGATTTGATGGCGACAGTGTAAAAACCACCCGCTGCGACCGACACGCCTAAATCCATTCTTTGTTCAGCCTGCGCGGGCAATCCGGCGGAAACAGTTTTACTAGCGCTGCCCGGGGTATTGATACCGTTTAGATCGTCCAAATAGTATTCAGGGGTCAGAGCCAGCGACGTCGGTGTAAATACGGCAGTAGACGATACTATCATAATAATGCCCAGCAACAGGGGTAATAAATGTGTTGCGCATGTTTTGCCGGTTTTCATACTTAAACCTCCTTATAATTCAATCACAACAATTCTTTACATTTAATATATTATGCAATACTATATCACACTTAAAATGTTATTGATAATATTTAATATCCATAAAGCAATCGTGCATAACAAACCGCGCTCTTGACCTCAAGAGCGCGGTTTGTTTGTTTGTAAGCGCGGGAAACCTTCGGGATTTAACCGCCCCTATGCGGGACGATGTGGGCATCGACCACTACCGGTTTTTATTAATTTTGCATCAACGGGACGCCCTGTGTGCGTCCCCTACAGTTCTATGGGGCGACATTGGTGTGAAGCCTTCGGGATTTA
>WRNQ01000014.1 GCA_009776565.1 Synergistaceae bacterium
GATGTTCTTTTTTCACCGCCGAAAAAAGAACCAAAAAAGGCGCCGGGGGTTCCGGTCCCCCCGGACCCCTAAACGGCCAGGGGCAAGCCCCTGGACCCCAAGAACCGTAGGTATACGTGGGGGTTTGCAGTCCGCAGGAAGAATATCCATCCCGTTTTGTGACTTTCGAAGAAAGGCATGGCCTAAGTATGAGGTTGTTCGCTAAGTTCTTTTTCTGTGCGACGCTTGTTATTTGTATATCGCTACTGCTGTCCGGATATTTGCTCATCACTTATTCCTATGAAAGCGCAATCAATCGGGAAGCTGATCGGGCGATCATTCAATATCAATACGATAAATTCACGGCGCAGGCTGGCTTGATTGCAAACGTGGATGTTTTTCGCAAGGGGGCGCCTCAAGGGGCGCCTCAAGGTACGCCTCAAGGAGAGCTTCAAGGGGCGCCTCAAGGGGCGCCTCAAGGTACGCCTCAAGGAGAGCTTCAAGGGGCGCTTCAAGGGACGCCTCAAGGTACGCCTCAAGGTACGCCTCAAGGAGAGCTTCAAGGGACGCCTCAAGGGACGCTTCAAGGGGAGCCTCAAGGGGCGCCTCAAAGTATTCTAAGGCAACTATCCTCGGAAATAAATGGTTTGACGGCTTTTTTCTCGGAAGATAAAACTCTTCTTTATTCCGAGCTTCCGCCACAGACTAACTTTAATGTTCTCAATGACGTCTCAGACGACTCCCATGCCTACCAATTCCAAGCGGTAGACGGAGAGAATTACATCATGGTGTGTGGGAAGCTCACGCAGAACGATGTGACGTTATATTTACTGGCAGCAACAGACATAAGCGGCGTTGTAGCTCAAAAAGAGCAGATGACGCAGAGCTTTGCCAAAGTATACTTTATATCACTTTCATTGAGTATGGCTTTGATTCTGATACTCTCCGCTCTGATAACCGGACCGATAAAGCGTGTGAATAAAGCTGCGGCCGGGATAGCACACGGTCGGTATGGTGATCGGCTTCCGAGTTCGAGCAGCGATGAAATAGGTGATTTGTCAAAGAGCTTTAATATAATGGCGGACACTGTCGAGGACAAGATATATGAGCTTTCAGAGAACGCGCGTCAAAAAGAAGATTTTGTCGCCAATTTTGCCCACGAATTAAAAACACCGTTGACTTCAGTAATCGGATATGCGGATATGCTCTACCAAAAGACCCTTACGAAAGAACAGGTCAAGGACGCCGCGTGGTATATATTAAGCGAGGGGCTACGCCTTGAAGCCTTGTCATTGAAGCTAATGGATTTAATCATTCTGGACCGGCGGGACTTCGCACTTGAGGAAATGCGCGCAGATGAACTTTTGTCGAGTATTGCAGACAGTTTAACGCCGGTTTTCAAAGAAAAAAAGGTGTCATTTCATCTTAACGCCTACCCTGCATATATTATGGTAGAATATGACCTTTTCAAAACACTGATATTAAATTTATTAGATAACTCCATGAAGGCCGGATGCAGTAGTATTGAGGTTGTCGGCAAACCAAACGCCAATCGGTACAGAGTGAGCGTTACAGATAATGGTCATGGGATACCGGATTCAGAATTAAATAAGATTACCGAGGCGTTTTATATGGTTGATAAAACCCGCTCTCGTATGCAGCATGGCGCTGGGCTGGGATTATCCCTGGCTGCTAAGATAGCGGAGATTCACGGTAGTAAGCTCGAATTTGAAAGCATTGAAGGCGTGGGAACTATTGCAAGGATTGATTTAGCGCAGGGAGTGACGGGAAATGATGAGTAAACAAAAAATATTAACAGCCGCAGGCATATTATCGTCTTTTGCCATAGCCGTTTGCGGATGGGTTTTGACAAGCAAGCTGATTGACATAAAATCGGACGCCTTGCTCTCCGTCACGGGAATCACGCAAATTGACACGCCTCCGCCGCTTGTTAACGCAGACCGCGGCGCGAACAACGGCGCAGACAGCGATGCGCACAACGGCGCCAACAGCGGTGCAGACAGCGACGCGCGTATCGGCGCTAACAGCGGCGCTAATAACGGCGTAAACAATGGCGCGTACAGCGGTGCTAATAACGGTGAAGACAGTGATGCAAACAGTGATGCAGACAGTGGCGCCAACGAAGAAAAACAGCATACAATGACCGTGCAGGACATTTATCAAGTCTTATTAAACTGGGAGGCGGCAGGGAACGAACGGGCGCATGAGCCTTCAAAAGCGCAATTGACTATGGAACAGGCAATTAACGCCGCAAAATCCGGGCTCATTTATTTCAAAGAGCAAGGCGTAATTCCCGGGGAGATACTTGAACTGGATTTTGAAAAAACAAACGCCTATCTTTGTCAAAATCAAACCCTTGAGCAAATGTCGCAATTTCTTGATCCTGTTTACAGTTATTGGACTGTCACATTTGCTGGTGAGCGAATGAACGCAGCCTTGACAGTAAATGCTGTAACGGGGCAAATCTGGAAAGCCAATATTACTATTCCGGACTCGGCAGCATATTTTGAGAATCAGTACGCAAAACAAACGCTGAACTCTTTTATTTCATACTTAAAAATGAATAGCGACGATAAATTATCAATCGGGATAAGCAAATATGAAACAGTTGGCTACAATTATATTGCTGACAGTATGATTCAAGTGGTAGTCACTATTCGACATGCTTACGGAAATACAGGCATTGCGTCAAACCCCACGAACCTCACAAATATTGAAATTTATTTGGCTACACAACCGTCTGAATGGCTAATTAAAGTATCTGATTAGACACGAAAAAGGTAACTATTCGAAAAGGGCGCCCTAATGGAGCTAAATCAAGGAATAGTTACCGCGACGCCGATAGGCGGAGCGCGATCGCACAGTGCTCTTAAGGCGCGATCGCACAGCGCGTTTGAGGCGCGAGAAACAGCGCTTCTAGCGCCGACCCAAGATAAATTTTGCATGGCGCCGCGGAATATCTGAATAGTCACAGAATAAGAATAGAATAGTTTTTAAATTTCGCATCTTTGACGCAACTCCAACGCAACTTTATTGCAACTCCAACGTATTTATAAAACATCTTCTTGCTATGATTGGTTGATTGTTTTGCAATCAAGGCGGATGAGATGTTTTTTCACCTAATCTGTCAACCTTAACCAAAAACAAAGCATAGGCGGCGCATATAACGACGTTAAATTTAATATCCAATAACACAACTATACCCGTGGGCGAAATGAATTGCAGCGAATGGGTGCGCAGACGCCGGTCGTGCAGCGACAAACTACAGACACGGCGGCTTGTGCATAAAGTTATACTTGCGAGCGAAAAATACAATTTGTGCATATGTTTTCGCTCGTTAGTATAACATGGGAGGGGGAGAGATTGAGATGACGCCGAAAAAGCAGAATAGTGATCAAGACTGTGCCGGTTACCGGCATGGCACATACATAAGGAGTCGTGATCGCTATTCAGGCATGACGCATCCTACTGCATGTGCTTGCAAAACCCGGCAAGGGGAACCGCGCTTCACAGCAGCCGGACAGATTCGTAATAGTATCCCGGCTAAAGCGCTCTTGATTTTCATAGCAGCTATATACATCATTCCCGTTTTGATTATCTTCACGAATTCCTTTATGTCACAGGGTGAAATAGCCCGGAATTATAGTGCGGAATATGATTTGTTTGACTATGAATTGAGAGATCGGATTCATTATGCCGAGTACAGCCTGATTCCTGATAACATCACACTTGAACAGTACAATACCTTGCTGTTCAAAACGCCTGTATATCTTGATTTGTTTATAAACTCGTTAAGATTGACGCTTCCGATTGTTTTGATGCAAGTGGCGATTGGTTCATTGGCGGCTTACGGTTTCACGGTATGGAAGCTGCGCTATAAAGAGATAATATTTTGCGTCTACATAATCGTTATGGTCCTGCCTTTTCAGGCGACGCTTGTTTCAAACTATATCATGGCTGACAGTTTGGGGATCTTGAATACACGCCTTTCCATTATCCTTCCGTGGGGTTTTAGCCCGTTCGCCGTCTTTATCATGCGGCAATGTATGAAAGGCATACCATACAGCGTTTTTGAAGCGGCGCAAATCGACGGGGCGGGACACATCCGTCGGTTTTTCCACATAGCCCTGCCATTGTCAAAGGCAGGTATCGCGGCATTGGTTATTTTAAGTTTTGCGGACGCTTGGGCAATGGTGGAACACCCTATGATATTCCTGAAAGATTTATCAATGGAGCCGTTATCGGTCATGCTTTTTAGAATCGGGCAAGAAAACATGGGATTGATTTTCGCCGCTTCAGTTTTCTATATGTTGCCTGTGGTTTGGATTTTCCTGTACGGGCAGGAGCATTTGGAGCACGGAGTAAGGCTTTCGGCATTGAGATAACCTACTCTGCGAAGCAGAAATTGAACATCAGATTTGATTAGAAATGATTAAATTTAAGCAAGTTTCAAATAACGGCGGCAACAGTGCTTCCCACCAAAGGAGTGGCTACCGAAGGAGTGGCTACCAAAGGAGTGGCTACCAAAAGAGTGGCTACAAAAGGTATATTAAGCGGAATATCTAAATTCTCACGAAAAAAATAAAATAGTTTTTGGATTTCGCATCTTTGACGCAACTCCAACGCATTTATAAAACATCTTCTTGCTATGATTGTTTTGCAATCAAGGCGGGGAGATGTTTTTTTAACTTAATTAATCGCCCTTGCCAAAAACAAATAATCAAGGTTGGTTTACATTGACTGTGCGAACAAACGAAATCTTCGACTGAAGGAGGCAATGGAAAATGAAGAGAGCAATCATAGTATTTACAGTATGTTCCGCCGTAATTCTATCAAGCTGTAACAGCAATTCAAACACAGCCGGCACATATGACGACTCTAAATCGGCTATAGTACAACCAGCGTGGGAGAGCGAGGATTCACAGCCGCTAATTACGACCTCAACAACCGAAGCTGCAATCATTGCTGCGCCACTCGTGGAACGAAACAAAAACCAAGACGCTCAATCAACTGAATATGAATATGAAGTTAACAAGGAAGGTGACGTAAACGATGAAGATGTAGGTGTAGGAGTAGGTACAGGTGAATATGAAGGTGTAGGTGAAGGTGAAGATAATGGTGGAGGCGGAGGCGTAGGCGCAGGCGAATATGAAGGTGATGGAGAAGGAGCAGACGTAGGCGTTGGAGTGGGCGTAGGTGTAGGTGAAGGTGTAGGTGTAGGTGTAGGTGCAGGCATAGGTGAAGCCGAATATGAAGGTGTAAAAGTATGTGAAGGTGTTGGAGAAGGCGTAGGTGTAGGCGTAGGTGTAGGAGAAGGAGCAGATTTAAGCGTTGGAGTGGGCGTAGGTGAAGATGCCTTGTTGCAGCCCCATATGCCAATAGCGCAGCCTGATAGCGCGAAAGGGAACTATAAGGCGCCGCAGCCGCTTGAACCAGTATCGGCGCCTGAACCAGTACCGGCGCCTGAACCAGTTCTGGCGCCTGACAATCAGAACACAGGATATGCGAAAGCCAGAGTCATCGTCAGCGGAAAGGAAATCACTTTTGATAACCAACAAGCTATTATTAAGGATGGAGAGATTTTCATCCCAGTTAAAGGTGTTTTTGAGTATTTAGAGGGCGCGAATGGGAACAAAGACGCTCCGTTTACAGTGGTATTGGACGAATCATCATCTACAGCAACGATAAAGAACAGGTGGTATACCGTCAAAGTTACGTCAGGGGAGCAGACTTTTACGTGTAATGGGAATCGGATAGCATTCAATGCGCCGGCGCAGAAAATTAACGGGACACTGATGCTTCCACTACTGGCAATAGCGGAGGCTATGGACGTAAGCACTGTATGGGACGATGCGTCAAGCACGATTTCAATATTTTATGAAAGCATGATCATAGCTTATTAAGGAGACCTTCATGAAAAAAACTATATTACTATTTCTGCTTGCCGTATTGGCGGTCTTGCCTGGTTGTGCCGCGAAAACAGATACGACAGCTACGATAACTACGATAGATGCAATAGTTACAACAGATGTGGCAGATAAAGCAGATACAATGGATACAACATACATGGCATACATGGCAGACATGGCAGACACGGCTGACACGGCAGACACGGCAAACACGGCAGATACGGCAGACACGGCAGACACAGCAGACACGGCAGACGCTGAATTGACCATTGCGGCCTTTAATGACAGCCAGTTTCTACAGATTGCGGCGGAGAGATACAAAGAAATCCACGAAGGGGCAAAAATCAACATCACAGCTTACGCCGGAGAAGAAAAAGATGAGTCAAAATACTCTCAGATAATCAATACCGCCCTGATGAGCGGGCGAGGCGAAGATATCATCGATGTCTCACATCTCCCGTGGTGGAAACTCGCCGACAAGAATAAGCTGTTGGATTTGGATGGCGAAATCGATATCACGCCCGAAATCTATTATCGAAACGTGATGGACGCCTACATTTTCAAGGGCAAGCGTTGTGCAATACCGCTGTCTTTTGCTTTCGAGGCTTTTCAGTTCAGTGATGCATTTGCCGAAAAAGAGCCCCCCCGGCACATCACAATTGAAACGCTGATATCTTTGGCGGATAAATACCCTGAAACACCGCTTTTTAATGACAGCGGGTTTGGCATGGGGCAGGGAACGCTTGCCTATAAGCTGTTTGAAATGAATTTCGGTGATTTTGTCGATGTGGCAAACAAAAACGTGAATGTTGACGGAGAACAGTTCATTTCTCTACTGGAAAACGTTCAATCAATCGCAGGGGTACTGGCGCCTCCAAAAAGGGACGAAAACCCGCTGATCCGGCAATTAGTCCTGTATTCTCCCGCGATGAGCCATGTGGGGACAGTGGAATACGAAGACGTCTTCTTGCTGACTGACGAGTCCGGGCAAAGCATCTTCCTGACGTGCGGGTTTTTACCTGCCGTGAATGCCAACAGCGCTAATAAGGAACTTGCCATTGATTTTATCCGTTTTCTGATTTCGGAAGAAATGCAGTCGTCACCGGAATTGACAGCTTGCCCGGTCAATAAAAAAGCGGCGCTTGAAAGCGCCGAACTGTTATTTGGGGACTTGCAACTGGGCGGATATGTGCCTGACGGCTTTAGCAACGACAACCTTAAACAGAATGTTGCTAAATTTAACGAACTTACCGAACGGTTGTCTACTTGCGAGTCTGCGTTCGGGGATGTTTTTATCCGCGGCTTTGTAATGTCCGAGATGAGGCGGTTCTTCCAGGGCGAAGCAAGTGCGGGGCAGGCTGCAAGAAACTTGCAGTCTAAGCTTAACACTTACTTAAAGGAGTAGTGCGTTGGAAGGGGTAATGCGTGAAATGGAGTAGTGCATGAATTAAGAAGAAATGCGTGAAAAGGAGTAGGGAATGAATAAGAAGAAATGCGTGAAAAGGGGTAGTGCATGAATAAGAAGAAATCGGGTAGGAAGCTACCCATAAATGCATTTACTGGTCGGACGCTCCTTGCCCGTGTCCGGCTGATCAAGGAAAACACGGTGGTGCTATTATTCATCATTCCAAGTTTTACGGGAGTGGCCGCCTTCAAGATAATCATCTTTGCGATTGATAAAAAATCTGAATATGGGTAGTGATTAAGATGATTAAGATGATTAAGGTGATTAAGATGATTAAGATGATGCTGAAAAAAATGAGAGGTGTACTATGAGTTTTGACAAAAGGAAACTTCAGAAGATTCTTTATATTTATATAGCGGGTATGCTTGTAGTTATATTTTCTTCAAGGACAATCTATAATTTCACACTGCCAAAAATAACCGTCGCCATACCCCAGAGTGGGAGTTTGACAAAGGAGTATAAAGCCCGCGTTATTATATCTTTTCTGGAAACATTTGATATTTATGCGGCTTCAAACGGGCGGATAAATGAAATATTCGTTGGTAAGGGCGACATGATTAGCCCGGATACAATAATAGCCACATACAGCAGTGGCGGAACCATCGGCACAGGGGCAGGCGACGCTGAAATAAGCTACAGTATTGAGCTGATAAAGAATCAGTTGGAAGCCCTTACCTTGAGCAAAGCGGCTATCCAAGAGAAACTGAGGGCTTTGACCGCGAACCCCGATGATTTCTACAGCTACCAACGCGCCATAGAAAACGCGGAAGCGGCGCTGGATAAGCGGTTAGACGAACTGGGCGCCGCGCGGGAACTTGCGGAAGCCCCATTTGAAGATTACGGCTATCAACAAGCCATAGCTGACGCTGAAATATTCAGGAACAGAAAGCAAGTTGAAGCCGAAAATATGAGGATTTTGTTTGAAGAGGGAGCTGTCGCTTTAATTGAAGCAATATCAGCCCAATCGGCGGCTGAGGAAGCAGAGAGAGCATATACCAGAGCTGTTGACGAGTTGGCGAGCGCAAAAGAAAAAGCCTCGCAGGTATTGCGAAACAGGGTTGCGGATGCGGAAAACGCTGTTTCTGACGCAAAGACAGCACTGGAGGACGCCGAAAAAAACCTTGATTTGGCTCAATCGGCTTTGACGGCGCAAATCGACGAAACACGGCGATCGCTTGATTTAGAATTGAAAAGGGCGGACTTGGATACAGAACGAGCAAATATTGATTTGCGCGCCGCCGAAGCATCGTTAAATAAAGATATAACAGAAATATGCGCTGATTGCCAAGGAGTTGTTATTTCGGTGGGAAAAAACAGAGGGCAGTTTGTAACGCAAGGAGAAAAAATCGCGACTGTGGGCATAGATAATGACTTTTTCGCAGCAGAAATTACTTGTTCGAAATCTGATGGGGGATTCATTGAAACAGGCGATGAGGCCAGTATTTCAAAAAGCGGCTCCAGTACGGTCATTAAAGCGGTCGTATACGATATCACGCCATTGGGCGACACGTTGAAAATCAGTATAATTTGTGAAACAGAAGTACTAAACGGCGGCGAATATGTCAACGTCAGATTTCAAAAACAGACGCCAACATATGACGTCATTGTGCCAAATGAAGCCATATTCAGGGAAGGTATGAATAATTACGTTTGGACTGTCAAAAGCAGGCAGGGCGCTCTTGGCATGGAATATTATTCAGTGAAGACCAGGGTTATTGTAGCCGATTCAGACGATTTTTACTCCGCTATCGCAAGGGGGCTGGAGATGGTCGTTCCTGCCGCGCCTGTGATTGTGAGCAACGATAAGGGCTTAACTGTCAATGGGAGAGTGAGAAGAATGGAATAGTTAGATCCAGATAACCCGGCTGCAGGAACGGCGGCAATCTGAGAACGAATACTGGGCTTACGACATAACCACAATATCCAGCTACTCCGAATGTCTGATGAAAATAAAGTATGTGCACGACGAGGACGGCGACGGGTTTCCACAGCAAGCTACTGTGCCAATTTGAAGTATTCCACTACAATAGTAGATATATAATCGCTAATAGCTCTTGCACTTTTATCGGCATTATACCTAACCAAATCCGCAATCTCAAAGGGCAAGTGCAACGACTTCAACAACAATTCCGCTTTTCTTATTTCGGAAGAAATGCAGCCGTCACCGGAATTGACAGCTTGCCCCGTCAATAAAAAAGCCGCGCTTGAAAGCGCCGAACTGATATTTGGGGACTTGCAAAAGGAGTATGGCATGAACAAGAAGAAATCGGGTAGGGGACTACCCATAAATGCATTTACAAGCCGGACGCTTCTTACACGTGTCCGGCTGATTAAGGAAAACACGGCGGCGCTATTATTCATCATTCCAAGTTTAGCGGGAGTGGCTTTATTCTTCATAATCCCGTTCATAATGTCTCTTGGATATGCGACCGCTGACAGCGAAGGCCGTTTTGCCGGGCTTGCCAACTTCATTAACTTGCTTGCCAGCGAGGCTTTCCGGCTGGCGGCGGGGAATACGGCCAAATTCATGGCGATCGCCATTCCGCTTAATATAGCCATTCCGCTGACAATAGCATGCATGCTTTTCAAGGCTGTAGGCGGCGGTTGGTTGAAAACAATCTTCATGTCGCCGCTTGTCATTCCGTCGGCATGCGCGGCGTTTTTCTTTCAAAGCCTATTCATGCCCAATGGATTATTGAGCCGTATTTCAGGCGTCAACGCCGACTGGCTTCAAACGGAGTATTCTTTTGCCATTGCGGTGGGCGTGTATGTATGGAAAAACATGGGCTTTAATCTTGTGCTTGCACTGGCCGGGCTTGCCAACATACCAAAGGACTATTACGAATGGGCGACTGTCGAAGGAATGGGTAAACATAAGATTTTTTTCAAGATTACATTGGTGTATATGATACCCGCGCTGTTTATCATGTTCGTTATGTCCTTTATAAACTCTTTCAAGGTATACAGGGAGCTTTATATGCTGGCGGGCAGTTATCCCAACGAGAAGATTTATATGCTGCAGCATTATGTGAATAACCAGTTTGCCATGCTGGACTATCAAAATTTGACGGCGGCTTCATTTTTGATCACCTTCGTAATTGCCGCCTTCGTGATAATCTTCTTTGCGATTGATAAAAATCTGAAGTTGGGGAGTGATTGAGATATCCATGTGAAAAGGGATGTTAATTAGCTTATTGTATATTGTATATCGGTATATTGTATATCGGTATATTGTATATCGGTATATTGTATATCCACAGAAAAATGAAAATTAATCTGTTTAATCTGTTTAAACCAAAAGTTTATAGTATAATGGTGTAGATATCTAGAGTTCAAATATTATATAATTTGTTTTCCGGTGGGGGGAGAAGATAATGGACATTGATCAAGCTCTTAAGAACATTAAACAAACGACAAATAAGTTCGCTAAAGAAGAAGTTCTATTTATAAAAGACAATATTGAAGAAGCGATCCCTACATTGATTGAATATATCAAAGAGGTCATCGACTTAGGGGAAGACATGCCAGAGGAAGGCAACGCGCATCTTTACGCAATGTTCCTTTTGGCGGAATTCAAGATCAAGGCGGCTTTTGAGTATTTAATCAAATACTTGGAGTTTGATGAAGATTTAATTGAAATCTGTTTAGGTGACACAATTACTGAAGACTTCTGTGCAATCCTTGCTTCTGTGGCAACGGTTGACGATATCCCGCAGATTAAAGCTATTATTGAAAACCCTACGTTGTATGTATACAACAGAAATGCTGCGTTAAATGCGCTAAAGACTTTATATGCCGAAGATATATACGATAAAAATGAGTATTTTGCATATTTACAGTACTTATTAGAAAACTGTCAGGACGATCCTGAGTTGATGGCTGAAATAATCATCTCCTGTGAGGAAACAGGGAATCAAGCATTTTTGCCGGTTATTGAAAGGCTTTATGAAGCTGATCTTGTTGACGACACTGTTACCGGCTTGTCTGAAGTCCGTCAGGGGCTATTGGCGGCTAACGAAGAAACAGCGAAACAAGCCTTGAAGAAGGATCCTAACAATTCCTTTATAAATGATACTATAAGCAGAATGAGTTGGTGGGCTTGTTTTGGTGAACAGTCATTCTCATACGAAAAACCAATCGATGAACACTTAATAGTAAATGAAAAACCAGACTTTGGGTACAAAGTCGGGAGGAACGATCCTTGCCCTTGTGGAAGCGGAAAAAAATATAAGAATTGCTGTGGAAAGTGAGAACTTGCCACTATAGAAATTCATGAAAATATCCGCTTGATTCTTTGGGTCACAGCGGTTATTTTCTTTTATTAATGCCTTCTACAAGGCTGATAACACATATGACTACCATATAAAAAGCAAATAGCTCTGCATATGTAACCATTGGCGCCCCTCCTTCAATATTCCCATTGGAGTATGTCTCGGGAGTATGTCACGAGTATGTCACGTGAGTATGCCGCGGGAGTATGTCACGAGTATGTCACGTGAGTATGCCGCGGGAGTATGTCTCGAGTTGGAGTATGTCGCGGGAGCATGTCACGAGTATATCGCGGGAGCATGTCACGCTACGTTTTCTTAATAACTTCATAACAAGTTCATGATATATTTAAATTAGCGATTAAGCACAACCTAAGTTCCAAAGAAACTGGAGGCGTTAAATCAGTGGCTCGGATACTAATTGTTGAAGATGAAAAACTAATCAATACGCTTATCAAGAAAAATCTTGAACTTGTCGGACATACATGTGTTTCCGTGTTTGATGGGGAGTCTGTTTTTGAAGAGTTGGAGAAACAAATGTTCGACTTGGTTTTACTTGATATTATGCTCCCCAAACTTGACGGATTTCAAGTTATACAAGAAATGAACGAGAATATCCCTGTTATATTTTTGACGGCGCGCGGAGCGGTGCAAGACCGAATTAAAGGGTTAAATCTGGGAGCGGATGATTACATCGTTAAGCCTTTTGATATGATGGAACTGCAAGCCAGGGTTGAATCTGTTTTAAGGCGCGCGAATAAGTCTGACAAACTATTTGAATTAGGCTGCGTTAAGGTGGATTTGTCGAGCAGGCAAGTGTTTTTCAAGGGCGAACTTGTAGATTTTGCACCGCAGGAATTTCTGCTCGTTGAAGCTCTGATTATGAACCGCAATGTAGCGTTATCGCGGGATAAACTCTTAGAGATAGCATGGGGATATGATTTCGGCGGAGATACAAGAACCGTGGATGTTCATATCCACAACATCCGAAAAAAGCTATGTTGGGATGATGTCGTTAAAACAGTTTATAAAGTGGGTTATCGTTTGGAGGTTAAGAAGTGAGGCTAAAAACATTTATAGCTACTTATCTTTTATTCCTGTGCATTTTATTTTCAAGCCTCGGCATTGTTTCCGTTTATATGGCGAATAGCCAAACTGAAATGCTAAAAGAAAAAAGCGTAGGGGAGTATCATTCAATCGCTGCGACGCTAGCCAAGGACATCGCCGTTTTATACGGCAGAAGCGCGGAGTTCTCGGAAATAGACAAAACAGAGTCCGTTAATTCCCTTATTAAAGGCTATATACAATATTACAAAAGGTACAATATAGAGATTGCCGTTACTGATTTGTCGCTGCCGGAACTGAGTGGCCGGAGTGGCAGCGGTTTCGCAAACATTGAAATTTCTTTTATCCGACGAGGACAAGAGCAAGGGCAAGGGCAAGAGCAAGGGCATTTCATCCGCATTATTGGAACGTTGCCGGAGCCTTTCCAGTTCTATCAGTTCAGCTACTACCTGAATATAACAAAGAACATAACGGATATGCAAAATATCCAGAATATCCTTTTATTATTTGCCGTCATATTTTCAATACTTACCGCTATTGCCTTATATTTCATTCTGTCAGGTATTTTCAAGCCGCTCGGCGTCGTTGCCGATTCATCAAGGAAAATAGCGAATGGACAATACGATGAACGGATTCATATACGGGGGAAACACGAACTTTCGGAAATGGCGGCGGATTTTAACCGTATGGCGGAAATAATAGAAAAACAAATATGTTATTTAGAGAACGAAGCTGTTGGTAAACAACAGTTTGTGGATAATTTTGCCCACGAAATCAGGACGCCTCTAACGTCAATATACGGATATGCGGAGTATATGCAAAAAGCATCTTTAGATGAGAAAGAGATTATTGAATCTGCGCAATATATTATGGACGAGTCCAACCACATGAAAAATATCTCAAACTCGCTGCTTGAACTTGCGACGCTAAGAGATTATACACCTGTAAAAAGTAAAATCCCTATTCGCCGATTGTTAGAGGAAATAAGCAGATCAATGGACAAATCTCTACGTGAATATAACATTCAACTTATTTACCGTTGTGATGTTGACGCTATAGATGGACAGGAGGATTTAATTAAAAGTTTACTCATAAACCTTTGCCACAACGCGCTGAAATCATGTACTCCTGGTGAAGGTATTATCCATTTGGGCACGGAAAAACAAGGCGAAAAAATAGTAATTTCTGTATCGGACAATGGTTGTGGCATTCCCGAAGAAAGCATGGAAAAAGTTGCCGAGCCTTTTTATCGCGTGGACAAAGCGAGAAGCAGGGAACAAGGCGGCGCGGGGCTTGGCTTGACATTGTGCAAGCAAATTGCCAAAGCGCATGGCGCCGAAATGACTATTGAATCGGTTGTGGGCGTGGGAACAACGGTCAAAGTAACATTTACAAGTTCCTAACAACTCAAAAACAACTCCATAATAACCCTGTTCTATTCTATTACTCGTGAGGCCCACAAAATAAAAACCGAAAGGAAGCACAAGACAATGAAAAGAATAAAAAAAATGGAAACAATGAAAACAATGAAAAAGATCAAATGTAACGAAATCATGAAAATGGTGACGGCGATAATTTTGTCGATCGGGTTGTTCAGCGCGGCGTTTGTAGGAGCCAATAATTTAGCGTTTGCCGCGGCAACGAATAAGACGGAGAGTATCCCGCCAGTCGCGAAGACAGTCAACATCCAAACCGCAACAATCAACAAGACGGAATACGACTCGCCAGCCGCAACGGACGTCGCCGTCCCAACCGCAGCAATCAACAAGACGGAATACGACCCGTCAACCGCGGCGGACGTCGCCGTCCCAACCGCAGCAATCAACAAGACGGAAATCGACCCGTCAACCGCGGTAATCAACAAGGTGGAAAACGACCTGTCAACCTCGGCGACAGTTAACATTCCTGCAGTGGAAAACACTCCGGCAGTGGAAAACATTCCTGCGGTGGAAATGGAGCCGCCGGAAGATTATAAAAAGCCCGAAATTACCGTTTACCAACAACACAATGAGTGGTTTACCCCAAGCGTAAACGCTCTTTCGCCTGAAGAAGCCGCCGAAATTGGCGCAAAGTATATTTGGGATGTGCTTGGGGAAAGCATAGACGGAAAAACCGTTGAAATGTATTATTCGGCGCATCCTTCCCACACAAGAGCGTATTGGCACGGATCAGTGGCGGAAACAAGGGAAAATCTGGATGTCACAGATATGGAAAACTATGACGTGCAGTTTTGGTTCACCATATGCGCTGTTTCCGGCGAGCGCATAGACATATCAAACACACGCCGCGCAGGGGAAGCTAGTATGGGAAATGAAAAGTACAAAGCGTTGTGGAACGAGATTGAAAAACTGAGTCCCGAAGAAACCGTAGAATTGGTCAGGTTACGCGATGAGTATCCGCCGCCGGAACGGCTTCCGGAATACGTGCAAATGGCTGAAGATTTTGCTGCAAGGCACTTTAACAACACCGAGGTAATAGGTTCCCGGTTGTGTGATTACAGCTATTTCGGCGATTTTGCTCTTGACGAAAATAGGAATATTGTCATTGCGCCGGCGTGGGAAATATGGTTCACAGTTACAGACAGCGCCGGGCGCGAGGCGGATATAGGTATTAACATGAATACCGAAGAATTATTACATATACTCACTCAGCATAATGATATTGTACCGGGTTACAGTTACGAAGGCGAACCCGGAGTTGGCTGAATAATACGATACTCACGCAGCATAATGACATTGTACCGGGGTACAGTTACGAAGGCGAACCCGAAGTTGGTTGAATAATAAGATTTGACAAGGAGCCTTGAAAAAAAGTCTGCCAAAAGACGGGTGTTGTTAACTTACGGCCCAGGAGCGTTAATAAAAAGCGAGTTGTTTAAGCCGGAAGTTACCAAACACCGCGCGATTAGCGTGTCGCCAGCGCATCGCGCTCGTGAGGCGAGGGGAACCGCGCTTCGCCGTGCCGAGTTGGGTTGCGGGCGAAGCCCGCCTTGGGGACTTTTGTCCAGGGCTCCCGTGGCGTCGGGTAGGGTGGTTTTATTCCGGATTACTGCATTGAAAACAATGTGCTGGCTTTATTTAAACGGATTCTACAAAGCCTGAATCCTATATAGCCCTAACGTGTTTATGATTACACTCGTGCTTACCTTGATGTGTGGGACAGCGATTATGAAGGAGATATATCATATGATTGAACAAATGGTTAACGCTTTACAAAATGATGCCGACTATTTAGTAGAATAACAAGTCAACACTGATTCCGAATGAGGAATTTGAATCTCGTTAATCATTTCCTGTATTTCATTAGCCCCTTTATCAAAGTATTTATTTAGTTCTTCGGTAGTCATTCCGATAGTTTCTAATGACTTTTTTTCTCTGATTGCCCTTACTTCATCAACGGTCATGTCAGTCATCTCCTTCTCTGTAAATACGTGAAACTGGACTCATAATATCAATATTGCGGAGTCCGCCTACACCTTTGGTTTTAACATTATTGACGTTAGAAAGATATCGGTTGAATAAGCTAAAGCTTTCAACTTCACATCACATGACCACGCCTAACGTGTCCAAAAACCGCTTGTGACATAGTCGCTAGGAGGGTATAATCAAATGATCAACAGTTTAATATTTTAAGCGGCGATCAAGTTTCGGGCAGGATTTTGTTTGCTGAAGAAGGACATAAGATTTGACTTACTTTACTTTACCGCAGACCTGCATTTACGGTATAAAATATAATCAAACATTCTGACAGGCCATTCAAGACTGTTGAAGAAATGGATGAGCATGTGATTTCAATGCGGATCTCTCGTGTTCATCAGGACGATACAGTGTATATACTCGGCGACATGATTAACAAAATCCATAGGAACTCGAAAAACACTATGGGGTGAAAGTAATGGGCAAACTTAATAATGGGATTATAACGCAAAACGACGAAACCGAATTTTACAAACAATGTAGAAGACTTGCTCATCGCCGCGCGTAAACACGCCAAACAGCAGATTGACAACACCATCGCTATCACTTACTACGAAATCGGGCGTATGATTGTCGAGCGTGAACAACAGGGGCAAAAGCGGGCGCGGTATGGGGCAAACCTGATTAGGGGTTTGTCTGAATATCTGACCAAGTGCATGGGTAAAGGTTTTTCGGTTGTGAATTTGCAAAGCATTAGAAAATTTTACCAAGTTTATGTAGAATCAATTCAACAGACAGCGTCTGTTGAATTGGAAAAGGGACAGGAATTAGCTGCCCTGTCAGAAAAAAGCATGAACTTGATTGAGATTTTTGACGGCAATTTGCAAATACAGCAGATAGTGTCTGCTAAACTCGGATTGACGTGGTCACATTATCAAATTCTAATGCGTATCGAAAGCGAACAGGCTCGGCGCTTTTACGAAATAGAAGCGGCAAAACTGCAATGGTCAGTCAGGGAGTTAGGTAGGCAAGTCGGAAGCTCTTTGCATGAGCGGTTCGCTTTATCCCGTGATAAAGACAAAGTAATGGAGCTTGCGAAAGCCGGACAGCTTGTTGAAAACCCGCGCGATATTCAAATCGCCCTATGTACTGAAAGATGAGGTCGAGTTAGGTTCTTAGCAATAATAGGCTTGCATGTGTATCTGTTGGCTGTATAACTTCCCGATTATTGTATGCAGGAGTTTATTCAGCCCCTCTAAACTGAAAGGGTGGTTCGATATGGCAAAAAAACCAAAAAAACCTTTTAGGACATTGGCTGTTAGATATAATGGGGATTGTCCAAGGACATCAATATTTACTATTGACGACGACATTGGTGATTGGATTGATCCGTGCTACGATGCTATAGTGTGGAATGAATTTTCCGTCTATGGAATTCCGGATACTGAAACAGATATGGATAAAGTTTTAAATGATGATTTTGAATCGGCAGTTACAATAGGGGATATCTTCGGTTGCCATATCTCAAAAGCACTCATTATTAACCTTGGCGAGGATCCATATGTTGTATGTGATGATGAGAATGCCGATCTTGAGGCAATGTATTCTGTTCTACGAGAACATGAAGAGGATTTTGAATATCTTGACTTTTACGATAATATCTACTATATCCATGAAATTGAACTGCATGCAGAATACCAAAACTTAGGCTATGAGAAGATACTACTTCAGCAACTGCCAGCGATAATCGTAAGGTCATTGCATGTCTTCCCATCACTATTATTATATTATCCTCGACCAACACGATACGATGAAAAAGAACGGGACGAAGAGGCTGAAGCTATTTTGAGGCACAGGTTAAATTATAGAATGCAAAATATACTAAAGTCAGAGCATAACGGCAATATCTCCTTATTTCCGCCAAAACGCGAAGTTCCGTTAAGTGAAATAAACCGCTATTTAGGCCGGCGCAATCCTGGAGATGTGGTCCCAGAAGCTAATCGAAATCAGGAAATTTATAGACTATATAAGTCTGTTGGTTTTAAAGAAATTGGTAATACGGGTTGGTTATTCAAAATAATTTCGAGTATATACACAAAAGATGGATTGAATCATTAATGTAATAAAAGGTATAAGAAAGGTTGAACCAATGCTGCTATATCACGGAAGCAATGTCGAAGTGAAAATTCCTCAGCTAATCATTAAATCTCGGGGATTAGACTTCGGTTCCGGATTCTATCTTACTTCAAATAGAGAACAGGCTGAAGAATTTTCAGAAAAAGTTGCCAGACGAAATAATTCAGACTCCAGAATTGTCAGCGTATTCGAGTACATCGAAACAGCTTCAGAAGACTTGAGTATTTTGAGCTTTTATGAGCCAAGTATTGAATGGTTAGACTTTACTCGCCAGAATCGTCTTCTCATATACAGCGGTAAGCAATATGATATTATTATTGGTCCCGTCGCTAACGATGATATTTATCCAACATTACAACTGTATTGGACTGGAGCAATTTCTGCCGACATCGCAATTGCCCAGCTTAAGGTCAAGCCGTTATTCAATCAGTATTGCTTCTTGAGTGAAATGAGTTTTGAATGCTTGCAATTTAATCATTCTTTTTCGACCTATAGAGGAGGTGAAATATCTAAATGAATCAAGAAAGCCTATATTCAGTTATTGCTATTATCTCTCCCGGAATCATCCAACATTTAATGGACGACAGGTCTATCAGTGAAGAAGAAGCGGCGGAATTGCTCTACAATTCTTATCTATACAGCAAGCTAGAGGATGAAAAAACGAAACTTTGGCATCTCAGCCCGCTAACACTGTATGATTTGTTAGATGAGGAACTGTCGACAGGAAAAATAACCTGGCCGGAGGAGCAGACATGAACAATGTAAAAAACGAAGTAAAATTCTTGGCTTATTGTGTTGAAATATACAAGTCTAAAAAAGGCATCTCTGGGAAGAATGCTTATAACTATTTGTACCGTACAGGCGCAACGGATTTCATCATTGACTGTTACGGAGCCTTGCATACTACAGGACCATTGTACATCGTCGACAGCATTGATGACTTCATAGCCAACAATTATCGTGGGATTTAGAAGAGCATATATGCCAAACACCTTGTTTTATTGAGTTCTAATGGTTTAATTCCATGCTCTCGGCAAAGCCAATTCTATATAAACTAACGCCTTTTATATTTGCCTTTTATATTTGCCTTTTATATTTGTACTGTCAATTCCTGGGTGTTGCTTGATTGATTACAGGTATTCATTCAAACCATGACAGTTTTTGTGATAGAATATTTGCGGAGGTCAATCTAATGAACAATTTCGCTGTTATCCGATGGCGGTGGAATTGACCAAAGACCGTCAATCAGCGCCGCTCCTTGTCCATCAGCGGTCACTGTATATATCTTTTCCTCGTTGCTCAAAAAATATGGGAAAGGAACCCCGTCAAGACGAGAGTGGTCAAACTGAACAAGGTATTTATATGTCATGGTCGAGATAAGCCTGTCTGAT
>WRNQ01000015.1 GCA_009776565.1 Synergistaceae bacterium
ANCACCACGAGAGCTATTGTCAGCCATTGTCTAATAACATTCTTTTTCTTCATAATCTACACCTCCATAGTTTTCTGACGGTTCATTTTATTGTTCCTGACCTTACAGATGGCCTGACAATACCATAAGCAAATATTTTCGTATATATTTAAAAAATGCTATGATAGTCGGTCTTGAACTTAATTACAGAAGAGTAAAAAAAGAATATTATTATCGTTTTTTACCATAGCTATTTATTAACTGGAACTTAAAAGTTTGTACTTATCACTAAAGAAAACAACCAGAATACAATCAACCGAATACAACACCGAATTCAACCGAATACAATCTGTCCTCTGCTTTGTTAACAGCCTATCCTCTATTTTGTTATTAGTACATCCTCTATTTTGTTATGCTCAAAAGCGATAATACACGAGGAGGTTGGATATGACGCTACGCAACAGCAAGTATAAAGACCGATTGCTCGACAAACAGCGTCAAAAGCACCTTGGCGCCTTTGGCGCGGTCGAAATTGTGGGATGCATGTGGTGCGGGAAAACATGGATGGCCGAGGCTCACGCTGAGAGCAAAATCAATCTTTCCATCGCGGCAACAAGGTCACTAATCGAAGCAGATAACAGTCTGGCCTTTACAGGTGGTAAACCGCATGTAATCGACGAATGGCAGGAGGTTCCATCTTTATGGGATGCAACGCGTAAGGCTGTAGATACATAAATTACATGAATTGCAATTCATCGCCGACCCTAGCTAAATCCCTGACGTCTCGTTCAATAGCAGAATAAGTAGATATAAATAGAACAGTCTATCGAAATCCGGTATTATAGTTTTGTCTCACTTTTGTCTCACTTTTGTTCCGCTTTGGCCGCTTTGGGGCCGCTTTGGGGCTTGAAATCTTTATGTAGAAATCTCTTGATTATTCTGTTATACTGCTTTATGGGAGCCTTGGAGACGGGGGTTGTCATCCACTTTTTCAAAGTGTATGACCCACTTTTACGGTTGCCAGCAAGCTGGCCATACATATACATTGAGTTACTCTACATAGACGATTATTCAGAAGAAGCTGACGGTTATTATAGAAGTGATATTGAAATATAACAATTCCAAGTAAAGCTTTAATTAAGCATATAGAGTGCATTAATTCTCCTAATGCCCTTAGTCTAAATTTGGGAGGAGAGGTCAATAATGGAAACATATTCGTTCAGAACTGTCCCAAAAAACGGAATAGTTGCATTGCCGATAGCATACGAAGAAAAGCTGGTGGAGATTACCGTACGCGTAATTAACAATACAACCAAGCGAAAACGTGATTTGCTTTCCCCGATTGAGATAAACACTTCCGGTTGGAAATGGGACAGAGAGGAAGCCAATGAGCGACGGTAAAGCATTTCTGGACACGAATGTTTTTATCTATATGTACGACGCTTCTCAGCCGGACAGGAAAGAGGTAAGCCTGTCACTGCTTGATACAAACGACTGCATTACCAGCACACAAGCCATCAATGAAATAAGCAATGTCCTCTTGAGAAAACTGAAAAAGCCCTTTTCGGAGGTCATGCAGGTTCTGGAAGATATTTATCTTGTATGCGAGGTCAAACTGGTTCAAAAGGCTACGTTTTTATACGCTATTGGCCTGATGGAGCGTTATGGGTTCTCCTATTATGATTGCCTGATGCTGGCTTCTGCAATGAAGTGATTGTAATGCTGATATTTGATGATACAGAAAAACAAAAAGCTATAGATACCACTAGTGAGCAATGGGAGAATTTCAAAAATGCACTTGTAATTAAAGCTATTTCCTACGATGATACTGATAAGGCAAAAGAAGAAAATTTTCTTAAGGTATTTGACGACCTATTTAGAAATTCACATAGCTTGGTAGAACTTGATATTGCAGATATTTATGTAAAGTATCCGCTGTATAGGGCGGTTAGGTTATCTGATAATGAAGTGCCAGACTATACTCGCTTTATTCCAGATGCTACAAAAGGCGGGTGTAATAATCGTTTTAGCCCAAAGGGTATCGAATGGCTGTATTTAGGAATTTCAAATGGAAGGAGTAGCAATGAGGAAATAAAAACTTGTTGCATAAAGGAGATTAAGCCTAATAATGGGGATCGTGTTGCTATATGCAAATTTGAAGTAAACAGGAAATTCCATAAGAACCAAAAAAGAAACTATGTGATTGACCTTACGATTGCAGATAATACAACATATGATGAACTAAATAGAGATTTAGAAAAAATGGGGCTGTCACAATCATTGCGTACATATAAAATTAAAAAATGGGTAGCTTTTACATATATGAAAATGCTATCCTCTGAAATATTTGTCCCGCTGTCATCTGTTGATACAAGTATAGAATATCTACCATTTCAATGTTTAGCAAAGTATTTTGAAAGACACAACTTACGCGGTATCATATATAAAAGTACAGTTTATGAGAAATTTCGAAATATCGTACTTTTTGATAAAAAAATCGCTTCCCCTGTTGGTGATATTGAGGTTAGGAAAATATAATTATGGGGAGCAATCGGCGCATTTCCGATGCTCATCATGTTTTACATCTTCACAATCTCCGCAAGCTGTTTTATCAAATCCGAGAGCGGAGTCCACAATGCGGCGTATTCATTTTGCAATGCAGATATTTCCTGCGAATCAATACCGCCGTAAGTGTTCACCCTCTCGGCAATCTGGCTCAAATTGTTGGAACTACGCCGTTGCAGGGACACAAGCTCTTAAACCGGGGATAAATCGACATGAAGCACATATCCATTTAAAGCCATCTTGTGGACAAACACCGCCATGTTAGTTGTACCTGCTTCGCTCATGCGATCCTGTATTAAATCGTAGTCTGCCTGTGTTACCCTCATATACAGGGAAATGTCGCAGTTGCGGTTTGACTTTTTCACCGTTCGCACTCCCTGCTCCTCTTCTTTTCGGTCGGGGCTCACCCGGTCAAACGACTTGTTCTGCGGTGCATGTATAGGGGCAGGCGGTGCGCTGTTCAAAACGCCGTCAATCATGTTCGTAATTTCTTCCGTAGACAATTCCACGTCTTTCAAGTAGTTATCTTTATCTGTCTTTATATAGCCCTACCTTTCGTCACGATTTTTTGTCCGTTTTAGCCGAATTGCCGCACTCAGCAATTTTGGCGACTTCTACAAGCTTTTACCATATCGGGTGGGGGCGCGGGAAACTCCGCTACTCCGTCTGGTTCTTCCATTACCGGGTCGGTCATATGTGCCCGGCGAAGACATAATTCCAATCGCGTGACTAACTCTACATGGAAGCCGTATTCCATACCTTCGTAATCAATTATTTGATAGTTGCTAAGTATCATGTGATGAAAAAACATATTTCTGGATATAAGCGAAATAATACCCGAAAGTAGTATTTCAGAATACCAATTATGGGCTATAGATAAACTTAATTTGTACAAATTATAATAATAGATAATAAATAAAACAGAAAAGGAGGTGAATTTAATGGCAAAAAATAGAATTCAGGAAATACTCGGAATTAAGTATCCGATTGTTCAAGCGTCAATGACATGGATCACAAATGCGGAATTTGTTGCGGCAGTTTCAGAAGCCGGCGGTATGGGAGTATTAGGACCAAATGCCGGACAGACGACGCTTACAACAGATCCGATAGAAACTGCAGAACGCATGCGGAAAGAGATTATTAAAACAAGAAGACTGACAGACAAGCCGTTTGCGGTGCAATATATTGTTCCAATGCCCGCATTTCCTTCTACGTACACTTTTTCCGGGCCAATTCTGAATGTTCTGGAAGAGGAAGAAGTAAAGTACGTGCTTGCTTCGGGATATATCATCACAGAGGAGATAAAAAAGCTTAAGGATAAAGGATTCACGGTCATCTTCCGTGATCTTGACCCGACTATTGAAGCGGCTAAAGCTGCTGAAGAAGTGGGCGTTGACGTGCTTATAGCCACTGGTTACAACGAGGGCGGAGCAATGCCAAGCCGAAGAATAGGAACACTTACAATTGTTCCAATGATAGTGGATGCTGTAAAAACCCCTGTTTTAGCTGCCGGCGGCATTGTGGACAATCGCCGTATGAAAGCCGTTATAGATTTAGGCGCTCAAGGTGCTTATATTGGGACGCTTTTTGTCGTTTCAAAAGAGTGTCCGGCAAGCGAGATATGCAAACAAGATATTGTTAACAGCGAATCAAAAGATCTGGTTGAATTCTTTGGAATACCTACATTTTGGCGCGCAACGCCGCATAAGCTGGCGCTAGAACTCGCGAAAATGACTGAGAGTGGTTCCACTCGCGAGGACGTTGCCGCAAGAATGAACGATTTGATCGCGCTTAAAGCCGGTATGCTGGATGGTGATCTGGAAAATGGTATTAATTCGGTGTCCGATGCAGTCAGTGATATTAAGAGTATTCGCACATGTAAGGAGATAATTAACGACCTTGTAAGAGGCATGGAATTCTGACCGGCCGGCGCCACTGGTAACAATTGATAAAGAAGGGGAGTTATGTAACATGGAAACGTTAATGATTATCTATAGTAATCCGACGGAAGAGTCAAGAGAAGATGAATTCAACAACTGGTACACATGGGTGCACATTCGCGACGTCATGTCGCTCGAAGGCTCGATTGCTGTACAAAGGTTTGAACTTGACTCGCATCAACCGGAAAACCCATTTACAACATGTAAATACCTTGCTTTATACGAAATCGCTAGTAAAGACGCCTGTTCACAAGGTCATGCCGACCGCTTGCTGACTTGGAGAATGCGCGTCTCCACCGCATTTGATTTTCCGTCACATATTGAAGGGTATTGGGATCCTGTTCACAGTACTGCTGATTTTGCAGAATATGCTGATTACAAAGGTGATAAAGCTGTTCTGATCGTCCGTATTAAGGCAAAGGGCTCTGAAAAAGTGGAGGATATTCTGGCAATCGATACGTTGAATAAAATAGCAGGGCTTCCGGGTTTTGTCGCGGCGCACTTAAATATATACGCGAAGGATCAAATGGCTACAACTTTGGCAAATCCGCCGGAACCAATGAGTCATACACTCGTTTGTCAACTATCTGATTCAGCCGCTGCTTCGGCTGCGTGGGACGGATATCTCAATAATCATCCTGCAATATGGAAAGGACTTAAATTCGAAAGCGCAATGTATAAACCAGTTATTGATAGATTTAAGGCGTGCGACCGAATAAAAAGTCCCGAATGGCGAGCCATTTCCTTTTTATCGCACGCGATTCTTGGACTAGTTGGAGAGGTAAAGCCGGAAGACAATGTAAGTTTATTCGATTAAGCCCGTTAAAACTAAAATGGAGGGAGAAATTATAAGATGATAAATAAAATGAAAGCATGGATGTGTTACGCCCCAAACATTATTGAACCTGAAACGGTGGATGTCCCGCAGCCGGCTGATGACGAGGCTCTGGTGGAGATACTGGCTTGTGGTATCTGTTACACCGAGTATCATTCTTATATGGGGGTTCCAGGGTTGCTTGGCTCCACAGGAGCGCCGCTTAATGTTCGCGCGCCGGTAGGTTATACTCCCGGACATGAGAGCTGTGGAAGAATTGTTGAAGTAGGAAAAAATGTCAGGAATTTCAAGATTGGCGACCGAGTTGTATTGAGTCCGGGTCCCACATGCGGCGATGGATGCATTGTCTGCAAAAGCGGTATAAACAATAACTGTATTGGAGATGGCGCCACGGCGTCGTTTGGACACTTTGCGGAATTCGCAATCGCCAAAGAGCGAAATATGTACAAAATTCCCGATGGGGTAGGCGATTTTGAGGGGGCGGCAATGGAGTCTCTTGTAGAGGGTGTGCGCGGAGTGCGAAAATACTCGCGTTTGGGTGATAATACAGTGTTTTTCGGTATGGAAGACTATAATATGGGCGCATACGAAATGATTAAAAATACATGCACGAATCTTATTGTGGTGGAAACACTTACCAACCGAAGAGAATGGCTCAAACGCATTGGCGTCAAACACATCGTCAATCCTGATAAAACCGATCCTTTGGAGTATATTGACAATTTGATGCCGTTTGGAGCGGATGTTATCTATGTAGCGGCTGACGCAGCGCTGTATCCTACTACGCGCAAATACCTGTCCTGGGCTTACGAGACGGCGCGAGTTGGTGGCAGGATTTGTATAATGCGCCCATATGGCGATGATTTTTGGCACAATTCAGCAGTAAATATTGGTTGGATTAAGGAAGTCAATCTCCAGTTTGTTGTGGGTTGGGGTGACGAAGCGTGGCTCGGCGGACGTGAAAGGGGAGATATGAATGTGCTGGCTCAGTGGATTTCGGACGGCAGGATTCGGGCGGACTCACATTTCACCAAAGTCGTGGATTTCAAGGACATAAACACGAAAGCTGACGTTGATAAACTTTTTGGAATGTATCTCGATAAAGAAGTCAAAATAGCGGTGCGTATATCCAGCGTTCAAAAGCCCAAATATGTTTAGCGACAATATTCCGACAACGATAATTACGACAAATACTCCGGCAACGCTAATTAAAATAAATATTCCGGCAACGCTAGTTTAAACAAAAACGCATGGTGCGGATTCATCCCCGGTGGTCTAGCTGACTTATTAAAGCTTCGCGATTAATCAATAATCATTCAGGAATATGTATTAAGTATGATAACGCAAAAATTAAAAAGGAGGTATGCGCAATGCCAAAACAATCGTCTTCAGGAGCGAATTTCTATGCCCGTTTTAACAATTCGCAATCTACGACGGACTGGACAGTGATAAACGGCAAGAACTATGCTCCGGGGCTGCTTAAGGAGATATATCGTAAGATGCTGGTGGTTAGAATGTTCGAAGAGGCGGCAGAACGATATGTTTATGAGGGAAAAACGTTTGGATCTATTCATGTTTCCATTGGTCAGGAAGCTACATCGGTTGGCGCCGGCGCCGCGCTGAAAAAAGAGGACTATATAACGGGCACACACCGTTCACATGGTCATCCAATAGCAAAAGGAGCGAAGTTGGGACCGCTGATGGCGGAGACTCTCGGCAAAGAAACAGGAATAGCACGGGGCCACGGAGGCACAATGCATTTGGCGGACTTCAGCGTAGGATGCCTTGGAGAAACAAGCATTGTCGGGTCAGGTATTCCTGTTGCAACCGGTGCAGGACTGGCAATCAAAAACCGAAAAACAGATCAGGTTTGTTTATGCTACTTTGGGGATGGCGCCGCTTGTGAAGGTTCGTTTCATGAAGCCGTCAACTATGGAGCAATTTGGAAGCTCCCGGTGATTTATTTCTGCGAAAATAACGGTGTTGCTATCACGACAGTAACCGATTACTCAATCGCGGGAGGAAGCATAGCGGCGCGCGCGGCTGGTTATGGTATTCCCGGTGTGACAGTGGATGGGCAAGATGTCTTAGCGGTTTATGAGGTTGTAAAGGAAGCAGTAACAAGGGCGCGTTCCGGAGAAGGACCGACTCTGATAGAAGCAAAAACCATCCGCTTTAGAGAGCATGCCATTGGCTTGGTATCCGGTTTCGAATATCGCGACAAGGAAGCTCATGAAAAGGCTATGATTGAGCGTGATCCAATCCTGCTGTTCGAAAAAGTACTAAAGGATAGCAAAGTTTTGGATGAAAATGGACTGGAAGAGGTGAAATCGGCGGCGAGAAAAGAAGTAGACGCGGCGTGCAAATTTGCTGAGGAATCTCCCGAACCTGATTTTAAAAATGCGTTCGACGCGTTGTACCGTAATCCCATTTTCATTGATACGAAGTTTTAGAAAGGGGACGCCTTATATGATAAATCATGATTTGATAACTTTAAAACCAAAATCGTTTGTTTTAGATGAAGAAAATGATGGTCGTAAGCTTTCCTATCTGCAAGCGATACACGAGTCTATTAAAAGTGAATTGCGCCGCGATGAGGAAGTCATCCTTATTGGTGAAGAGGCTCGGTCTAACGTATTCGGTACATTTACCGGTTTTTATGACGAGTTTGGAGGCGATCGCATCCGCGTGTGCCCGGTTGCCGAGACAGGTATAATTGGGATAGCGGCGGGCGCCGCGTTATGCGGGATGAAGCCCATATGTACTATGGACATGCTCAGCTTTCTATATGTTTGCATGGATCAGGTTGTAAGTATTGTTTCTAAGACCCCGTATTTTTTTGCCGGAAAAGCGAAGTTAAACATGATAATAAAATGTGTTGAAATGTACGGTTCAGGAGGAAGTGGTACGCATGTTGACAGAAACCATCCCATGTTTATGCATTGCCCGGGGCTCAAGATAGTGGCGCCCACAACGCCATATGATGTGAAAGGCTTAATGAGACAGTCAATGTTGGAGGAAGATCCTATACTCTATATAGAAGATTCAGGCGTGTGGGGATACAAACAGACCGTTCCCGAGGGAGAGTACACAATTCCGTTTGGCAAAGCGGCAATTCGTCGTGAAGGAAGTGATGTGACGATTGTTGCTATTGGCGCTTGCGTTATGCATGCAATTCAGGCGGCACAGGAGCTTTCCGATAAAGGAATTTCCTGTGAGGTGATTGACCCCCGTTCTCTTGTGCCCCTTGATCGTGAGACGATTCTTAAATCAGTGGCAAAAACAGGGCGTCTGGTTATAGCTGATCCAGCTAATAAAACATGTAGCGCTGCGAGTGAAATCTCCGCAATTGTATGTGAGGAAGCTTTTGAATCCCTTAAGGGGCCGATTGCCCGCGTGTGTACTTACGACTGTGTTATTCCACAGGCGAGGACTCTGGAAATCCCGATGTATCCAAATCCGGAGAAAATTATCAAAGCAGTCGGATATGTTCTTAAATAAAATGGGTTCATTATAACGTTGAAAGGAGGGGCTTATAATGACTTTCGAGGTAAAAATGCCGCAATACAATATGGGTATGGCTGTAGGAACAATCACTTCCTGGTTCAAGACTGAAGGCGACTCAGTCATTGAAGGGGAGCCCATTGCAGAAATCGAATCTGAAAAGGCAACGAACGAGTTGATTGCCCCGTATTCGGGCGTTTTAAGGAAGATACTTGTTGAAGAGGGAGAGAGTGTTGACGTTGGAGCATTGCTGGCAATTATAGAATAACTGAGTGTAATTAATGAAGTTGGAGCGTTCCCTGCATTTATTAACCTATATTAAATAACTGGGTGATATTAGTAATGTTGGAGTGTTGCCGATAATTACAGAATGAATGGATAAAGGCGCCATGAACAATAATCTAAACAAGGAAAAAACTGAAAGAGACAAGCTTATTCCATTAAGCTCAATGCGCCGCGTCATTGCATCGCGCATGATGCACAGCATTCAGACTTCAGCTCAGTATACTTTATCGAGAGAGGCATGCGTGAGCGGTCTTATGGAGTTCAAACGCGCGTGCAAGGAGGGTGCGCCGACACGGGCGTGTACGCCGGAGTTGGCGCAGGAGAGTGTGTATGAGGAGAATCGTGAGTTGGCGCAGGAGAGTGTGCATGAGGAGAATCGTGAGTTGGCGCAGGAGAGTGTGCATGAGGAGAATCGTGAGTTGGCGCAGGAGAGTGTGTGTGAAGAAAACCGGGAGTTGGCGAAGAAACTTGCACTGAAGCAGGAGCAGGAGCAGGAGCAGGAGCAGGAGCAGGAGCAGAGCCTGACAATAAGTCTTACTGATATTCTAGTAAAAGCATGTGCTGTTGCGCTGAAACAAAATCCGTTACTTAATGCAAAATGGCTGGATGATGCTATTGTCATTAAGGAGGAAGTCAACGTTGGTATAGCTGTCGCACTTGAAAAGGGGCTGTTGGTACCGGTCATACACGATGCTAATAAGCGTACATTAAAGGATATTGCTTGTGAAACCAAGGATTTGATACCGAGAGCTCGCGCAGGCAAACTCAGTTCCGCCGAAATGAGCGGAGGCACATTTACAATATCTAATCTTGGCACAAGTGGTATTGATGCGTTCACACCAATACTTAATACTCCTGAAGTGGCAATACTTGGGATTGGGCGTATACGAAGGATTCCCACACAAGCCGACAATGGAATTGAATGGATGCCTGCAATGGTATTAAGTTTGACACTCGACCACCGCGTCGTGGACGGCGCGGTTGGAGCAAAGTTTCTTGACACGTTATGTGATATGTTTGTTGATCCAGTTAAAATGTCCGATGCGATTTTGTGAAATATTCTAAATTTATTAAATACCATTGAGGAGGGTTATTATGTATTACGGTATAAAAGGCAAAACAGTTATTGTTACGGGCGCGGCGCAGGGAATCGGCTATGCTATAGCGAATCTTTTTGCTGAAAATGGTGCAAAAGTGATTGTTGCAGATATTCAGAAGGAAAAAGGGGGGGAGACAGTAAAAAGAATTGTTGCATCCGGCGGAGATGCTGCTTTTTTCTGCTGTGACATCACTAAAGAAGAAGATATGGAATCAATGGTATCGTTTGCTTTAGAAAAATATGGTAAATTAGACTACGCTGTGAACTGCGCCGGAGTTAATCCGCCGTATCATCCCGCAGCGGACTTTACCTTAGAAGAGATAAAGCACGCCATTGATCTTGATTACTACAGCGTCTTTCTTGGAATGAAATACGAGATACCTGCAATGTTAAAAAACGGCGCCGGCGCCGCTTCTGTTGTGAACATCTCATCCGGAGCAGGTGTTAGAGGACAATATATGATAAGTGCTTACGCTGGAGCCAAACATGCTGTTTGCGGCTTGACAAAATGCGCGGCGCTTGATTATGCTAAAGACAACATCCGTGTAAATGCGGTCTGTCCGGGAATGGTAAGAGGGCCGCTGACTGATGAGAATAAGAGACAAAATCCCGAGCAATTTAAAGTATTTGAAGCCTTAAACCCAATGAACAGGTTAATAGAGCCTGAGGAAATCGCTCACGTTGCAGTGTGGCTTTGCTCCGACGGTGCAAGTAGTGTTAATGGCACGGAGATGATTGTGGACGGTGGAATGTACGCAAAGTGACGAACGTCGGCATTTTCGTTTGAATTAGCTTCGGTGTTATATCTGGTGTTAGCGTTGATTCAGAGGAAGGGAGATTCGTCACATGAAGCAGGAAATGGATTGTACAAATTTATTTAATTTGCTGAACAAGACGTCAATACTTTCATCTGAATCAGATTTTTATCAACAGCTCATGCATATTCTGGTTGAGATGTTCGATGCGGACTGCGGCGGCATTAGTATATACTTGAATAGCAAACACAACGTAGGAGATTTCTTTATAAATAAAAAGAATAGTGATCTTAATTATTACAATAAAACCTTTTATGAGACAGATCCGATGAGCCCAAAACATTACAATTTAAATAACCAAAAAATGCAAACGGCGATCAGACGTCTTGACAGCATAGAAGGTGATGAAGAATTTCGGCGTTATTTGACACAGCATGACTGCAATTGTACGTTGTTTCTGTTTACCCGATTCCGACCGGATACTCTAGCTGTAATATCGTTGAATAGAACCTCAAAACAGCCTGATTACACAGAAGAGGACGCGCAGCAATTAAACAAAATCGCCGTCATGATCTCAAATGCACTGAGTATTAATGCTGAATTCAATATAAACAACGCAAAATTTTCACTTTTCATGAATTCTCCAATACAGGAAGGCGTAATTTTTGTGGACCATAATTTCAGAGTTCTGTCATATAACCAGCAGGCGGAGAATATTTGTAGCCAATTAAGGTATCACGCTTCTGTTAAAGATTTTGTCAAATCGATATCAAATGAGTTTCTATTAATAGGAGGAAACCAAAAGCTCTTTATATCTCCGGAGAATGAAAAGTTCACACTTGAATTGATTTGCTATCCAAGACAGAACAAACCGATATATATGCTGATATTATCTCCGGATAAATCAGAAATCCTGAGTCATTTAGCAAATCTTGAGACTTTGACGCGCAAGGAGAAAAAGGTTGTGCAACTTATGAGCCGTGGTATGACAAATAAAGAAATAGCAGAAACTCTAATCGTCAGTGAAAATACTGTTAAAGTCCACTTAAAAAATATCTACACAAAAATGGGCGTGAATAATCGTACAAGTCTCGTCGCAAAAATGATGATGACGGAAAATTAAGGAGGAAAGCGCACTTTTCTCGGGGGTCATTGAAATATTTAAATTTCAATAGCCCCATAATAGTTTCACGACTGGGCCATGCTGATGACGGCGCCAGTCGTGAAAATTGTTTTGGTTGATTATTTTTCTGTCTATAAGCTCCAGTTTAGTTCTATGCCAGGCACTGTTTCAGCGAATCCTTGATATGCGACTTTATAACCGGCAGTTTATATTTGTTTTCACCTAAACACAAGGCGCCGGCGCATGAAAGATCGCCCGCTTCCGCCGCCAGGCTGTCGTCGACCGCTTTGCCTTTTACAAACGCCTCCACATCTTTCATCCTGTATGGGACAGGCGCCACGCCTCCCAAGACAATTCTGGCGTCAGCGATCTTCCCATTTTCCACTTTATACGCTGTTGCCAGGCTAACGATCGCAAAATCGACCGCATCCCTCAGACGGAACTTAGTATATGACGTCTTATACCCCGCGCAGGCTTTAAATTCGATCTCCTTGACAATCTCGCCGGGGCTCAGGACTTTTTCAATGAGCGGTGTTTTTGTGAAAAAGTCAGCCGCGCTGATATCCCGCATATTGGTTTTTATGACTGCATCCAACGCGAGGAGGACCGGTGAGATATCCGAAGGATTGACCGCCAAGCAGCAGCAATTATAGCATCTGGAAGCCTCCTGTTTTGTCTGCTCCCATGTCAGTCCGGAATAGTCCTCATCCTCGAGAGTGCGCTGCTCAAATGGTCTTCCGGGCAGTTTGACGCTTTCCTTGCTCAGAACGCTATCGGGATCAAAAGTCATAAAGCAAGGGTAGACGACGTCCTCAGATTCAAATTGTATGACGACTCCCAAATCCCTGTTGATCGCGGCTGCAGCGCCGTGCCCGGCGGCTATGGCCTCAATAACCGTCGCCGGACCCGATGTTACGTCGCCGCCCGCGTATACGCCTTTCTTGCTTGTCATAAACGTCTTGTCGACCGCTATGAGTCCGCTCTCGGTTAGCTGCAACTGATACTTCTCGTCGAGGAACGAAAGATCGACTCTCTGACCGACCGCCATCAAAATGGAGCTTGCCTTGACCTGCGTACAACTGCTCTGATCATACACAGGGGCGTAACGCCCCGCTTCGTCAAACACGGATGTGCATTTTACAAGTTCCATGCCGTTGATTTTTTCGCCGTCTTTCAACACCTTTTTAACGCCATAGGAATTGATGATCTTCACATCGGCTTCCCGGCACCTCTCGACCTCTTCTCTGCCGGCGGGCATTTCCTGCTCGCTCTCGACGCAGACTAACGTGACGTTAGCGGCGCCCAGCCTTTTCGCCGTCACCGCGACGTCCATAGCGACGTTGCCGCCGCCGACGACAAGCACGTCCGTCCCGAGTTTGCCCTCCATCCAGTTTTTCACTTCTATAAGGAAGTCAAGGCCGAATATCGTCAGTTCTTCGCCTTCAAGACCGATGACCGTCCTTTTCCAAGCGCCGATATCGTAAAATATCTTATCGTACTTTTTCTCCAGGTCCGCAGGCATTATGTCTTTGCCTATTTCAGTCTTGAGAATGAACTCCACTCCCATCTTCTGCAGAGCCGCCACCGTTCTCTGCACATATGACTTGGGCAGGCGGTACGCCGGTATCGCGTACTGGAGCATACCTCCCGCTTCCTCCATTTTGTCATAAATTGTAACGGAGTGCCCCTCCTTACGCAGGTAGTATGCCGCCGAAAGCCCTGCCGGGCCCGCCCCGACAATGCCTACCTTCGTTCCGGTCAGCTTTTTTGGCGCGATATAGAACCGGTCGCTGTTTTCCAAAACGTAGTCTCCGACATAGCGCTCGATATTGCCCGTCCCGACGCGCTCGTCATACTTCTCGTGGTTGCAGTTCTCCTGGCATAGATGCGCGCAAACCCTGGCGGTCAAAGCCGGGAACGGATTAACTCTCATGATGATCCGCGCGGCGCCGTCAATGTCGTCTTCCCTCAGTTTCTCCAGATACCCCGGAATATCCGTGCCCGCCGGACATCCGCCCACACATGGTGAGAGATGGACTTTTACTCCGCCAAATACCGAATGGTAATCGCTTTTCCCGTGAAGCGCGTAGCATTCCTCGCCGCCTTTGCGCAGACAAGTCATCCTCCCGCCGATCTCATGGGGATACCTGTAATACCAACATCTCGTATCCTGGCAAATGTTCCCGCCCACTGTCGCTGAATTGCGTATGATCGGGGTGGCGACAGATCCCGCGGCTTCCGCCAGTATCGGGACCTTTTTCCTGACCGCTTCGGATTCCGCAAGATCCGATAGTTTCGTGAGCGCGCCGATCTTGAAATTGCCTGATTCTTCGGTAATATACTCCGCATTCGGGATAGTTTTTAAATTCACTATGCACTCGGGACTCTCGGCAAGTAATTTCTGCTTGATTACATCCAGTAGATCAGTGCCGCCTGAAATAACTTTCGCTTTCGGGTTTTCTTTAATTAATTTTCCGGCGCTTTCAAAGCTTTCCGCATCAATATGATCAAAATATTTCATTATTCATTCACCCCCTTATGCCTTTCCCAATGCTTTTAGAATTACTGCCGGTGTGGCGGGATAATCATGCAGATCAACTCCTATTGCGTTTGACACCGCCATCAGCACGGCGCTTGGCCCTCCAGCGCCCGAGATCTCGCCGACTCCAATACCCTTGAAAGGCGAGATTTCCCACTGCGACTCCAGCGCAACCACGTCAAACCGGGTGAACTGGTTAAAAGGCCGCCATTTGTAGTCCACCATATTTGCGGTCAGTATCCTTCCCGTCGAGGGGTCGAGAACATGCCCCTCAAAAAGTCCCGTGTCTGTGCCTGCCGCGCCGATCCCACCGTGGAACTGCATTTTTAGCTGAACTGGGTCGATGATCTGACCTACGTCCGAGCCTCCGACTGTTCTGATAATCTCGGCTTTCCCAGTCTCGAGGTCAACTTCCACCTCTACCAGGATCAGGAAGAAGTTTGGAGACGTGAAGTTCTCCTCATACCGGCCAAATCCCGTGACTGTCTCCAACGGGCCAAGGAAAGCGGCCCAAGGGAGTTTATCCTCGGGATTGTCTTTCTTGAATATAAAGCCGTCTACCGTATCCAGTTCATCTATTGTCGCCGCGTTAAACCTTGCCGTAGCTTTTTCCAGAATTTTCTGTCTGGCTTCAAATGCAGCGTTGGACACAGCCGTTCCAATCGTTCTTGTGCCTCTTGAACCTGCAAGGGAGAATTCCTTCGGATTTATCAGGGTATCCGCCTCGACGATGCTGACGTTTTCAAAGGGCATCTGCATGATTTCCGCAACCATCTTAATCGCGGAGTTCCTTTGCCCCATTCCAGTTTCGGTAATCAGGCACTGCAGCACTGCGGTTCCGTCAAATTCCAGCCTGACGTAGGCTTCCGAATCATCTTCGCCCGCGTCAGCGTTCATATGCAAAGAAATCCCTATCCCGGTTGCCTTATGCCCATTGACGGACGACGGCTTCAGCCAGCCTTTCCACTTACTCTTCCAGTCAAAGACCCTTGCCGACTCGTCAATCGCATTGTGATACCGCACTTCTTTGCAGGTGTACCTGATGCCGTTACGCCAAAAATACTGGTCTCCGGGCTCAACTAAGTTCTTTTTAAACCCTTCAACCGGGTCGATATCCAGCGCTCTCATGGCCTTTTGGACCAAAGGTATCAATGCGCTTTTTAGTTCCTGCCCGCCAAAACCTTTTACAATACCGGACGGGCAGCGATTCGTCGCTACGAGCTTTGTATCTAGCTTCCAATTCTTGCATTTCGCAAGGACAAGCTGCGCCTCCCCGAGTCCGACGGCGGTTTGTCCTTGCGCCAGATCTGACGTAGTCCCGGTGTCTACCAGCCAAAGGCCTTCTATGGCGTTGATCGTTCCATCCGCCATCATGCCGACTTTTGCGTTAATTTTGCTTCCGAGACGCTGGTCATAAGCCAAGAGCTGTTCTTCCTTTGACATTGCATACATGACCGGTTTATTTGTCGCTTTCGCTAAGACTGCCGCGTAAAAAGGCTGCATTGACAGGCTCTGTTTATTTCCGTAACTACCACCGACACTAAATGCGATACATCTGATGTTCACACCGGGCATCCTGTCCATTGACATCAGCTTAAGCAAAACCGGACCCTGTGACGTCGCCCAAATTGTCAGCTCTTTCTCGCTTTCCCAGCGGGCGATGACGACAGGCGCTTCAGGCGGAAGCGGGCATGGGAATTTATCATAGCCAAACCTGTCCTCGATGACCACGGCGGATTCTTTAAAGGCTTCGTCCACGTCACCTAACATCAACTGATAAAAAGGATCGCCGCCATGTTCAAATATGGGGCATCCAGGCGGGAACACATTGTTTTTAAACTGTGGATAGAGCTGTGGCGCGCCGTCTAAGATAGCCTCGTCAGCGTCAAAGACAGCCGGCAGCGCCTCGTATTCCACCTCAACCAGATCCATCGCCTCGCTGGCAATGTCCTCGTTGGTAGCGGCAATCAGCGCGACGGCGTCTCCCACAAAACGCAATCTTTTGTCGAGGATCTTCCTGTGCGGAGGCAATCCGGCCTGCCACTCCTCAGGAACGTCCCTGTATGTCAAGACAGCCCTGACTCCGGGAAGAGCTTTTGCCTTAGATACGTCTATGCTGGTGATTTCAGCGTGTGCGTGCGGACTTCTCAAGCATTTTCCATATAACATTCCCGGCAAAGAAAAGTCGTTTAAAAATGTTGCCTTCCCTGTGACGATATCTTTCCCATCTTTTCTCTGAACCGATTTTCCAATATATCGATATGACATTCTACTCCCCCCTTACACTATGGATTTGATTGCGTCAATTACTTGATATTGACTGATACATCTGCAAAAATTACCTGACAAACCTTCTTTGATCTCATCTTCAGTTGGGTGCGGGTTTTTGCTTAAAATAGCTTTTGCGGCAATAATAATGCCGGGTGTGCAAAAGCCGCATTGGAACGCGGAATAGTCCAATATGGCTTGTTGTACCGGGTCAAGCTCACCGCTGACCGGATCCGCCAGCCCCTCGATGGTGGTTATTTGCGCCCCGTCACATTCTGCAGTCAGAGTCATGCAGGACGCGATTGCCCTTCCGTTCGCCAATACGGCGCAGCACCCGCAGGCGCCGTGATTGCAGGATTGTTTAGTCCCTGTCAATCCAAGCCGTTCGCGTAGCGTTTGTACAAGCGTCTCAGAATAGGGGACTTGCCCGAGATGTTTTCCCAATGAAAATGCGTACGCCTCCCCATTCACATTTAAGACGATGTGGTCTTTCATACCTCTCCCTCCAATCCGTTTTTAGATTTTTTTTGGAAATGCAAGATTACTTAATCGCTAACTTAATCGGTCGTTTAATCAATTGATTTGTCCTTAATTTAGTATATTTTTCATAGTTAAACTTGTCAATGATTTTTTCTGTTAACGTTTGAAGTTTGGAGTTTGAGGTTTGAGGTTATAACATTTGAGGTTTGAAGTTGTTTTGAAGTTTCAAGTTTGAAGTTTTGAAGGCGTTTTGAAGTTTGAAGTTTTGAAGGCGTTTTGAAGTTTGAAGTCGTTTGAAGTTTTGAAAACGTTTGAAGTTTGAAGTTATGAAGTCGTTTTGAAGTTTGAAGTTATGAAGTCGTTTGAAGTTTTGAAAGAGTTCGAAGTTTGAAGTTATGAAATCGTCTTGAAGTTTCAAGTTTCAAGTTAAGGTGAGGAAAAGTATTGCCTATAATGCCCAAACAGGGATGATTTTATCACTGTTTTTTAGCGGTAACAACTCTTTTGACAGACAGATTACCCCGCCTTCCCCGCGCTTTATATCAGGAATTGTATTAATTAAGTCAAAGGCTTTTACCATGTTGGGGGTAGGATTGCTTGTACTTTTTATTTCCAGGGGATACAAGGTTCCGTTTTCATAAATCATTAAGTCTATCTCAACGCCGTTGCTATCACGAAAGAAGTATATTTCCGCCTCTTTTCCTGAATTGACATAACTCTTGAGTATTTCATTAATGATAAATGTTTCAAGGTAGGCGCCACTCATCGCACCCGTCATTAGGTTCTCCGGTGAGTTCCATCGCGCCAGATAGCTGGCCAGGCCTGTATCCGTAAAATATAGTTTTGGTGATTTAATAACTCTTTTCCCAAAATTGTTATGATATGGAGGTAATAAATGAACAATCCCGCTTGTTTGAAGAATTGAAAGCCAATGCTTAGCGGTGGGGTGGGATATCTGTACTTCCTTTGCGACATCGTTGAGGTTTAAAATGTTTCCAATCCTGGCAGCAAGTACACGTATAAATTGCAAAAATTGCAATTCATCGCCGACCCTGGCTAAATCCCTGACGTCTCGTTCAATATATGTTTTTAGATAATCACTATAGTATATGTCCCAAGGATATTCAGGTTTTTCATATAGTTCAGGATAACTTCCGCGCCATATTATGTCCCATATGATTTTTATATTCGTATCTACATGTTCGCCTTTTCGTTTAAGCAAGTATTCTTTAGTCGGTAGAAATGGTTTATCCCAAGCTTCCTGATTGATTTCGCGCAAAGACAGACCATATAATGTGAGGACGCCGGCGCGTCCGGCTAAACTCTCCGAAACATTTTGCATCAACCTAAATGGTTGCGAACCTGATAGAAAATATTGCCCTTTTTTCTTGCTCTTATCAACGTTCATTTTGATATAGTGGAAAATCTCGGGAGCATACTGAACCTCGTCAATGAATACGGGTGGCGGATTCAGCTCCATAAACTGCGATGTTGAGTTTTTTGCCATCTCAAGGGTGAGTTTGTCATCAAGTTCCACTTTGGGAATATTCGGGATAAGGTTTTCAATAAGAGATGTTTTACCAACCTGCCGAGCTCCGGTAACAATGACCGCTCCATTCCATTTTGAGCGCTCAAGAAATGCATTTTTAATATGTCTTTGGAAAAACATTTTGACCTCCATCCAAGACTATGCATTATTTAACCGTAACTTTAATTATGCATAAACAAAATGCTTTGTCAAGAAGTTTTAGTTCTTGGGCGCCGGTGGGCGCGGTGGGCGCCGGTGGGCGCGGTGGGCCGGTGGGCGCGGGGGG
>WRNQ01000016.1 GCA_009776565.1 Synergistaceae bacterium
CTTTCGCGTCCGGCTTGCGACATGCGCCGATAGAGCTCTTTGTCCCCTAAAACAGTTTCTACCGCTTTTGCAAGGTCTCCCGGAGTTGGCGGAACCAGAAGCTCCGAGTCCCCCAGTAATTTTTTTTGTATGAATTTCCCTTTTTCCTCTATCGAAATTATTGGTACTCCATAGCCTGCACAAACCTGGTTTGCGGTTCCTCCAAGTCCTAAAACAATTTTCGCTATTTGAGCGGCTTCCGCAATTGGCATTCTTGATAATTCTATCTTTGGATAATCCTCGTTTATATATGAGAGTATTCCTGACTCGTCAAGCGTTGGAGCTAATATCATTAAGAAACGATACGCGTACGCCTGTTCACTTGCCAATATCTTAACTGCGTCAATCAAAAGCTTCACATCGGTGTAAGCCCGCTCGCGGCTTCCCGGAAGCAGGACCACTGTAATTAAATCATTTCCGGAAATATTTTTTTCAATTATTTCGTTTTTGGTATTGTTTTTAGTTGCTATGCCCAGGTCCATGATAGGGTTACCATCGTATCTGGCGTTCACTCCGCTTCCAATTAATTCTTCGGCTGTTTTTTCGTCCCGGGTCCATGACATTCTGCTTCGATGCCGGAGTATAAAACGTTCAATACGCCAGTGTCCGCTAAGGTATACGGTCTTTGCGGTAGCCATAATCAACGGCATTTTCCCCTGTCCCAGGATGGTATTGATAAGAAGGTAAACATCGCCGACACAAAGCGGAGTCCTAATTTTCCCACGAAGACTTCCCCACGAGATCATTTGCGAGTATATGTGTTTAAGCAATCCTGATCGTACGTCCTTCCACAGGTCTGTAAAATGGTATTTAAGAATTCCGCCGGAAGGAGTTATTGATGGCTCAGGGTATATGTCGAAACCTGCTTGTACGTAAGCTTGCCCTTTTCCTACAAGCGGGAAAATTGATATGTCGGATTCCGGATATTTTTCTCTGATACTTTGCGCTAACAGCACTCCAACAGCGTCTTCCCCATATCCGTTTGATGCAATGACGATATGTGGTTTTAAACACGATAAGAGTTTGCTGTAGAACCTGCCGGGCTCATTTATTTCGGTTGTAACCAGTGGCACCCATAACGGAATTGGAGAGACCCATTTAAACGGAAGGTTATATATATCTTTTTCAGTACAAACCAGTTCAGCTTCATTACTTTTTGCAATTTTGAGTATTGAATCCATTTCAGATTTTGAATAGCGGTGATGATCTCTGAAAACTTGCGCTTTATCAATCAGTGCATTAACTTCTGCTGATTCAAGGGTGCGGTGAAAGCTCTCCGGATTTCCTATTGCTGAAAATGGAAGAAGTTTTGTATTTATTGTTTTAGGGGAAGAAACTTCGGTGAATGTTGACCCATTCCACTGAACCCAGCGATTAGTCACTATTCTTGATGTGAAAATTGTCTCTTTCGGGACAAAAGCCGCAAGTTTTTCGCGCAGGCTTTCTAATTCTTTTTCCGTCACCTGGTCGCTTTTTGTTATAACAACCAAATGAGCGCGCTTTAGGGAGGACGGAGGCTCCCTTAGAATTCCTGAAGGAAGAAGCGTTTCATTCCCAAATGGGCATATTGCATCTATCAAAACAATATCTGCATCCCTGTCAAGNCTGCGGTGCTGAAACGCGTCATCCGCAACAATAATTTCAACTCCTAAAGACGACAGGCTTTTGACGTCATTGAGCCTGTCATGAGATACAGCGATAGGTATATCAGGCAATCTTGAAGAAAGTAGCAGCGGTTCGTCTCCGACAATTGAGCGTTCTCCTTTTCCGCTGATTAATATTACCGGAGAAAGGTTTTTTTTGCCGCTGTATCCGCGGCTTATAATTCCAACTTTAAGCGATTGGCTGAGGTTTCTGCAAAGCATTTCGACAAATGGAGTTTTATTCGTTCCGCCTGTTGAAATATTTCCAACGCTGATAACGGGAATTTCCGGCTCTATGCTTTTTGCCCCGCCATGATTAAACCAGAAATTCCGCAAGGCGATACCGGCAGAAAAGATATAGGCAAAAGGTACAAGCAACCAACAGAGAGTTATCTTCTTTTCCCCCCGCGCAAACGCAATAACGTGTGAAAATATTTTCTGTTTTATACTTGAAATGTAAAACACTTTTATTTACCTTCAAACTGCAGTCTGTAAAGACTTGAATAAAGATTTCCCTGAAGCATAAGGGTTTCATGGGTCCCTTCTTCAATTATTCTCCCCTCGTCGATAACAATTATCCTATCGGAATTGTGGACAGTAGTCAGCCGGTGAGCTATTACAATTGAAGTGCGTCCTTTCATCGCGGCGTTCATAGCCTCCTGAACCTGGCGCTCAACATTCAGGTCTAAGGACGAAGTTGCCTCATCAAGTATCAAAATACGAGGGTTCCTGATTATCGCGCGCGCTATAGCTATACGTTGGCGTTGCCCGCCCGATAACGTCACGCCCCGCTCTCCCACTAAAGAGTCATATTTTTCGGGAAGAGTTTGTATGAACTCATGTATTCCCGCTATCTTAGCCGCTTCCTCAATCATAGAATAAAGTTCTTCCTGTGATTCAATTCCCACAAGTCCATACGCTATATTTGCGCGGAGGTCGCCTTTCATAAGAACCGGGTCCTGCGGGACAATTCCTATTTGCTTTCTGAAATCCCTGATTGACAGGTCCTTCAAGTCATACCCGTCAATTGCTACCGAGCCTTCAGTGGGGTCGTAAAAACGCAGTATGAGTTCCGCAATCGTGGATTTGCCCGACCCTGTGGGGCCTACAATTGCCAGTTTTTCGCCCCTTTGTATCTCAAGGTTAATATTATTCAACACCTGCAAGTCCGGTCTGTATGAGAAACATACATTTCTGAATGAAATTGCTCCTTCAAGCTTTTTTATTGCTATTGGACACTTAGGTTCGGTTATATCAATTTCTATAGCTAAAGTTTCAAATATCCTTTCAGTTGCCGCAAATCCGGTTTGAAGCCCATTAAGGCTGCTCATAAATGTGCGTATGGGTTGAACTAAAAAACCCAAATAGCCCAGGAAAGCAATAAGCTCGCCCGGAGTCAGTCCGCTGTCTATGACCGTTCTTGCGCCAAACCATACAACAAGCGCAAGAGCCGCTATTAGAAGGACCTCGACAACTCCCGTCAGAATTGCCTGAATCCTTACCCCTTTGATAAGCGCTGCAAAATTTTCAGCGTTTCCTGTACGGAAACGTTCAAGTTCCTGCTCTTCGGTTGCAAAAGCCCGGACTATTTTTATAGCCGAGAAAGCTTCTTGCACAATTGCAGTCAGGTTGGCTATTCTGTCTTGCACGATATGGCCGGTTTGCCTCAGTTTTTTTGATGCGTATAATAAAAGCCATGCTACAGGAGGAAGCATGAGAATTGTTGTCACAGACAACTTCCAATTCAGCCAGAATATGGCGCATAACATGCCTACGAATGTAACGCCGTTTACTATGAGGTTCACTATCGTATTTGTCATAAGGGTCTGGAGTATGCCAACGTCGTTTGTTATCCGGGACATCATTTCTCCTATCCTCGTTCCATGGATAGAACGCAGGGACATTCTTTGCGTATGGTCATAAAGGGCTATCCTCAGGTCCATTATGATATGCTGCCCGGCCCAGTTTATCAGCACTTGATGAGCGTANGACGCTATGCCTTTGAAAACGAATATCAATACTGCTAAAATACATATTATTGTNAGTGCAACTCTATCCTTGTTAATGAGGACATCGTCTATTATTGATTTAAAAAGCCAGGCGGGCAGAACGTTCAAAATAGACGCTACCACCATGCATACCAGCGCGATTATAATTGTTTTCTTATATGGCAAAATCCATGGAGATATTTCGGACATCAGGCTTTTTGAGCTTTTCAGGTTTTCATGGTTTTTCATTATTTGTACGCTTCTTTCTTAGATTCATTATCCGCTTCCTGTTCCTTATTACTCTTTTTCTGGCTGACAGTCAATTCTTCGGACCTGAATAAATGTTTTATAGCTTTTATAAGAGCTTCCCCTATTGAAATGTTGGATTTAGCGAGTGGCTCCGGCCGCCCTTCAACATCAAGAAAAGCCGATAGGGAAGTCAAAAACTCATCCCTTTCCTTTGCAAATGAATCTCCTGTCGGAGCACAAAGCCTGAAAAAGAAATCACGGAGCAGCATCCTGTCCTCCNNNTGCAGACAATTCTGAAAGCTTACCGCCAGGCTCTGCGGGTCAGTTTTTTCGTGTTCGAATATTTTCAAAAGCACGGACATACTGTTTTGTTCCTCTTTTGTCAGCTCAAAATGTACGGTAAGGCGTTCGAGTATATCGGTTAGTTTACTCTTNCGTTCGGACGGTTTACGGCTTAANAATTTNCGTTCGGATACTTCCACATCTCCTCCTGAGAGAGATGAAGCAAATTCAAAAAGTATTGCCGCAGTGCGGTAAGCATCCGAAACACGTTCTCCAATCTCTATCCATACGGGCGAAACTAGGTCCTCCCAGTGATATATTTTTCCAAATACTGCAAGATCGGGTATTAAGAGCCTTCCTCCTGCTCTTGTAATTTCCGATATTCCCCTTCTTTGCGCTCCCGTGGGGCGTTCGCCAACCTCAAGCTCAATGAGATCCGACAGTTCCAATAAAGGAATTATAAGGGGCTCATGCTGGTTTTGAAGTTTTTCATGAATAAACGAATCAAGGTCGGCGCGCATTTGTTGGTCAAGCGTTGCCGGAACAGTATCAACAGTACCCGGATAATCGTTATCAATTGCGTTATTTGCTGATTCCGGCTTTTTTTCGTCAACTGTACTCTCAGCCAGTTTTCGTCTTTTTCTCGGCGGAGGAGTCGGGTTTTGCAGCTTCAGATTGCGCACGTAATCCCAAATTTGAGTTAAAACAGAAAATTGCGAGGGGGCTTTGAAAAAATCAGGCGCCTCAACGCTCGTAAGCGGTTTTGGTCCTGATAAAACAGGATTTGTAGGAAAATATGATACGTATGCGATGGCTTTTGGACGCGTAAGAGAAATTCCCATATCGGTAACTTCGGTATACGTCGAGGCAAATATTGAAAGCTGTTCGTTGTTGTGCATAACGGGTGAATCGCCGGAGTAAGCGTTTCGCATCACCGTATAAGCTATAAGCGGCGGTAAACGTACTTCTGATCCGGCATAAGGCGCCAGCAGGACGTTCAGGATTTCCGGAGGTAAATTCGTTATATGGCGTAAGTCAAGAGCTAATCTTTCCGTAGGATACTTTATCATTACCGCAACGCATATCAGGAATCTCAGTATCACAGGCAAGGATGGGTTTTCGAGTAATGACGGCAACCGGGAAGAAATCTCGCTGATACAAAGAGCCGCATCTTTTCTTTCGTATAGCGCGCGTCTTTCCATCCCAAAAAACCATAACCTGAAATAGGACGAACTTGCTACGCCCATCCTTCCTCTCGATAACCAGCGAAGATAAGCAGCTCTTTGTTCCGGACTCATCGCTTCATAAGAGCCGGGTATTTCCGGCTGTCCGATGCTTTCGTCAATTTTAACTGGTAAAGTTATGTCTATACTTGAGGGTTCTTTAATTTTTGAACCTCCGTTAGACCAATATACCATTGGTCCGGGAAGAGGAATGCCTTTTACTTCAATTCTGCTTCCCTTTCCAGCCCATAAAAGGTCTGCCGTTCCGCTTTGCGGTTGTTGCGGAGCTTGAGTGACTGTAACTTTTTCCTCCTGCTGTGGTACTACATTCTCATCTTTGGGAGAGTAACTTCCACCTTCGGTGTTTTGCGAGCTGTGTATATATTCACCATGTTGATGCCCATCGTCGGTGATATGAAGAGAGTCCTTAACTTTTCCGGCAGCTTTGAGAGCAGGATCTGCGGGATTGTTGCCGCTTTTGTTTATCATTGTTACAACAATAACAACTGCTACTCCAACTCCAAGCATAATATAAAGCATATTCAACCGCCTTTCTATTTACATTGAGTATGATTTAATTTAAACAATCATAACAGAAGTTGTCTTTTCGGCAAATTAATATTCATATAATACTTTAAACTTTTATACCGTAATATCGTATATAATATAAAAGAGTAGTAGCTTTTGTAAAAAGATTGACTAACACAACATTTTTTCTTTTACTTAAAAAGTAATTAATATCCCGAAAATAACGACAAAATTGCCATGAGGAGGAGTATATATGAATATTTTCGAAAAATGTAAAATTGGTAATGTAGAACTCTCCAACCATTTAGTTCGTTCGGCGACCTGGGAGGGCTTGGCAACAGAAAACGGCGAAGTTACGGATAAACTGGTTTCATATATTGAAACCCTTGCAAAAGGCGGCGTAGGGTTNATAATGACGAGCCACGCGTACATTGAAAGAAGCGGGCAAGCTTCACCAAGGCAGTTGGGAATTTATGACGACTCGCTTATTCCGGGGCTGACAAAATTAACTGAAGCTGTGCACAAGCAGAAAACGAAAATTTTTGCACAGCTGAACCACGGAGGATGTCACGCGCTTCCGGAATTAACCAATATGCCTACGTTTGGGGTTTCAGAAATTAGTACGGCTCGTGGAGGACAAGCTCTTGCAATGAGCAGCACAGCGGTTAAAAATAGAATAATACTGTACGCAAACTCTGCTGCGAGAGCCATTCAAGCTGGATTTGACGGAATACAGATTCATTGCGCGCATGGTTATCTTATAAGCCAGTTTTTATCTTCTTTCTATAATAAACGCAACGATGAATGGGGAGGGGAAATTGGTAAACGCGTCAATTTTCTGCTTGAAACTATAATTGCTGTCAGGATTCGCATAGGCGACCACCCATTGATTATAAAATTAAATGTTTCAGATTTCATAGAAGGCGGTAATACGCCTGAACAAATGCTTGAAATTGTTGGATTATTGAGTAATTCCGGTATCGACGCCATTGAACTGAGCAGCGGCACTGTTCACCCAAATGGAAAGTATTCGAGCACCCGCACTTTCGACCCTTCTTCACCGGAAGAAGAAGGATACTACGTGAATGAGGCAAAAAGATACAAGGCAATTTCTAAGATCCCTTTGATACTTGTCGGAGGTTTCCGTTCATATGAACGTGTATCACAAGTTTTAAACGATGGGATAGCCGACTTTGTTTCTATGGCGCGTCCACTTATACGCGAACCTAATTTACCGGAACGCTGGAAATCCGGAGATAAACGAAGAGCCGAATGTATATCATGTGATAAGTGCAGAGCAAAGGCGATGTCCGGAGAAGGATTGAAGTGCGCAATAAAAGAGAATGCATGATGGGAGTGTAAATTGATGAATACAAATACAAAGATAATTGAAGCTATGAAAATTCGCCTTGAGTTTCCGGCGGGACTGCCGGAACATCCGGGGTTTTTGCCCGAATACAGACGCGCCCCCGATAGAGTTTACACTTTATCGAAAAATGAAACCGTCCTGGCTTTGAAAAACGCGCTCCGTTATATTCCCGAAGAATTTCACCAGACAATTGCCCCCGAATTTCTTGAAGAACTCCGTTCNACCGGAAGGATATACGGATACCGTTTCCGCCCGGCGGGGGCTATTTATGGCANACCAATAGATGAATACAAGGGCAAATGCGTCGAAGGCAAAGCTTTTCAGGTTATGATAGATAACAATCTGTCTTTTGAAACAGCCCTTTACCCATACGAGCTTGTAACTTACGGAGAGACGGGGCAGACATTTCAAAATTGGATGCAGTATTTACTTGTAAGAAAATATTTGGAAGCGTTAACTCATGATCTGACTCTTGTTGTTGAATCCGGTCATCCGCTTGGTTTTTTCCGTTCGCGTCCTGAAGCCCCTCGTGTGATAGTAACAAATGCTTTGATGGTAGGACTTTTTGATAATATGAAAGAATGGCATAGGGCAATGCAACTGGGCGTNGCNAATTATGGGCAAATGACTGCCGGTGGCTGGATGTATATCGGACCGCAGGGAATAGTTCACGGTACGTACAATACAATCCTTAACGCCGGTAGGATTAAACTTGGCGCCGGCGGAGACGAAATGCTTGCGGGGAACCTGTTTGTCACTTCGGGTTTGGGAGGAATGAGCGGCGCTCAGCCAAAGGCGGCAAAAATCGCACGCGCAACCTCAATAACCGCCGAAGTGGATTATTCGCGAATAATGACGCGCCATTCACAAGGTTGGGTTGAAGTAATAACGGCGGATCTAAAAGAGGCTTTTGAATTGGCGGATGAGTCCGTCAAAGCGAAAAATCCGGTTTCGATAGCTTATTACGGTAACATTGTCGATTTGCTTGAGTATGCGGTAAAGAATAATATTAAAATTGGGCTTTTATCCGACCAAACCTCTTGCCATGCTCAGCATGAAGGAGGGTATTGCCCGCAGGGATTGACTTTTGAAGAAAGAACAAAAATGTTGAAAGACAATCCGGTTGAATTCTGCAAAAAAGTGGACGAGTCATTGATAAAACACTTTCACTTAATTAAAACTCTTTGTGAACGCGGGACATATTTCTTTGACTATGGAAACGCTTTCCTCCGGGCAGTATATGACGCCGGATGCAAAGAGGTAGCAAAGAACGGCGAAGACACGCATGATGGATTCATATTTCCTTCATATGTGGAGGATATACTAGGACCACTATGCTTTGATTTCGGTTATGGTCCGTTTCGTTGGGTGTGCTTATCCGGAAACCCGGAAGATCTCCGCAAAACGGACCGTGCAGCCATGGAGTGTATAGACCCTAACCGCAGGTTTCAGGACAAGGACAACTGGATATGGATACGGGACGCAGAGAAGAATGGGCTGGTGGTTGGGACACAAGCGCGTATCCTTTACCAGGATGCTGAAGGACGCATGAAAATAGCGCTAAAATTCAACGAAATGATCCGACGAGGAAAGATAGGTCCGGTAATGCTTGGACGGGACCATCATGACGTATCAGGTACTGATTCCCCCTACAGAGAGACTTCAAATATTAAAGACGGGAGCAACGTCATGGCGGATATGGCTACTCAATGCTTTGCAGGCAATGCTGCCCGCGGGATGAGTATGGTTGCGTTGCATAACGGCGGTGGGGTAGGGATAGGAAAGGCAATAAACGGTGGATTTGGTATGGTCCTTGACGGCAGTTATCGCGTTGATGAAATTATTAAGTCGGCGATGAGCTGGGACGTAATGGGCGGAGTTGCGAGAAGAGCCTGGGCGCGTAATGAGAATGCCTTAAGCGTTGGAATAGAATTTAATGAAAATAAAGCCGACCTCGGTGAACATATAACTTTACCATATATTGCTGACGAAGTTTATTTAAAAAAATTAGTGGAGTGAAAGAATTGGACAGGATAGGTTAATTGTTATATAATTGTAGAAAGTTTCTTTTTACTGATTTTGTAGTTATAATTAATGATAAGTTTTGTTATTTTATTTGTTTTTAATTATTCATACTATTATATTATTATAATTATTGTTATTTTAATTATTGTATATTTGAAAATTGGATGCTTAACTTTATGTTCGATGAAATATCAAATGAAAGAAAATTATTCTACTTAATCAGAATGGAGTTGTGGTAATATGCGCAATAAAGGAATTTTAGTTTTTTGTGTGTTGTCTTCAATTCTTCTTATTCATATGTTGTTAACAAGCTCCGCGATTGCATGGGTCAGGGATTCCGAATTTCTTGAAATATGCAAAAGCGGCACTTTGCAGGAAGTAAATGACGCTATTATAGAAGGAGCAAATGTGAACGCAAGAAGTGAAGAACGAGATATTACGCCACTTATAGTGGCAGCTGGGAGTAATACCAATTCGCAGGTGATTACGGCTCTTATCCAAGCCGGAGCGGACATAACCAAGAAGAGTAATAGAAATGAAACTCCGCTTATGTATGCTGCGCATTATAACTTGGATCAAAAAGCAGTAGCGGCAATGATAAAAACTCTTTATCAAGCGGGAGATGATGTCAATGCCAAAGATTTAGACGGGAGAACTCCGCTTTTGTTTGCGGTAAATTCTACCAACTTGCAAGCGGTGTTATCTCTTTTGGAATATGGCGCCGATGCTACAGTGCGGGATCATTTTGGCATGAGACCATTGGATATTGCAGTAACAAAAAAAGCATTTGCTGGTACAGAAGCAATGCGAAAATTACGAGAGGCGACTAGCGTAAAGATAATTGGATATTAAGAGTTATTCCGAACATAGAGTTAAGCATTCGTTTTATCATCATATTCGATAAGCCAGTCTTTTATATTTGATAAAAGGCTGGCTGTTTCTTTCAGGAAATCTTCATTATGGGCTAAAATTCCAGTAATATCGCCGTTTTTTCCCATTAATTCCAGGTTTGCAGCCGCTTCTCTTATTTTTTCAGCTCCTATAATAGCGCTGGAGCCTTTAATTCCATGTACCGTGGTAGTATAGACAGATAATGTGTCCTCGCTGACATCACGGATTCTATCTAAAACATCAAAAATGTCATCAACGTAGGCGCGAAGAACAGACAAATAAATGCTGTAATCTCCGTTACATGACGCAATGCCTTTATTTGTGTCTAAGCCTGGTATTTCGATATTTTGTTCTTCCAGAAGTGAATCGGAGGCAGGAGTATCTGAAATGCTCATACTATCTGGCGTTGTGTACAGTAAGTTATCATTTTGATTATTTTTTATCCAGCGTTGGATTATGGAATCTAGTCGCATTATATCAATAGGTTTAGCAATATATGCTTGAAACCCGTGTTCATAAAACATATCTTCTGTTCCCGCGATAACATTGGCGGTGAGGGCGATAATCGGTATCGTCTTTGCATACTCAGTACCGAGCGCGCGGATTTTAGCAGTTGCTTCAATACCATCCATCCCCGGCATCATATGATCCATAAAAATTGCATTGTAAACCGGTTCTGCACGCTTGACGCTATCTACAGCGGCCTGTCCGCTTGTAACGCAATCCACCTGCATTTTATACTTGCGCATCAAACCTGCCGAGACATTTAAATTTGTCTGCATATCATCAACTACCAACACTTTTGCGTAACTTAAATCAGGTCGTATGAGATGGCTGACAAAATTACGTTTGTTTTCGCCATAGCGGAGGTTACGCAAATTTTGCACAACTATCGGACCTATAGGCGGCGCGTCTTCAACAAAGCCCTGCCTTATCCGCACCCTAAAAGCGCTTCCAACGCCATAAATACTCTCAACTGTAATAGTTCCGTCCATGCTTTCTACAAGCTTTTTAGTTATAGCCAATCCCAAACCCGTACCCTCAACTTTACGGTTTGCCTGGGTATCAACCTGATTATAATCGGAAAAGAGCTTTTTTAAGTCCTCAGAGTTTATTCCGATACCGGTATCTTTTACTGTGATTTCCATCCATACATCGCTGTCGCCTTCTCGTACACAATTTACGCACAGTTCAATGAATCCGCTATTCGTGTATTTTATTGAGTTGCTGAGCAAGTTTAATAATATTTGTTTTACGCGAAGGTCGTCGCCATAAAGCCTACTGGGCAAGTCCTCCTTGATGTCAAGATTAAAAATAACTGGCTTCACGCCGATTCGTGAAGTAATGAGGATGGCGGTATCGTTCAGTAAGCTTGCCATGTGGTACTCTACAGGCGCTAATGTGAATTTTCCTGACTCTATCTTTGATATATCCAGAATGTCATTTATAATGCTTAATAAAGTGGCGCTTGCGCTGTTTATTTTATGCAGATTCTCTTTAACGCTCTCAGGAGTGTCATCGTCCTCCAATTGAAGATTAGCGAGACCAATTATTACATTCAGCGACGTTCTGAATTCGTGGCTCATATTAGCAAGAAAACCAGACTTTGCTTTTGAAGCTGCTTCCGCCACTTCCGTCGCTTCCAGGGCGTCAACCAATTGTTCCTGGGTCCTCTTTTTTTCGGTAACGTCACTGAAAGTTTGAAAATACACCAAAGAACCGTCTATCCAACGTATAATCGCTGCTCTGCCGCCAAGCCACATCCCAAAAGTATCATCATACAGGTAATCATAATCCTGGTATGGGAGCTCTTCCNTNTTGTCCATCATATCNGGTAAAAGACAAATTGGACATGGTTCATCCAAATTTCTTATAACCTTATGACATTTTTTCCCTTTACATTCTTCAATATTCAGATCAAAAGTTTTTGCCAAACTCGGGTTTACAAAAATTAAATTAAAGTCAAGGTCGACAGCTATCGACATGACCTGCATATTATCCATGTTGGTCAACACTTTATGCATCGAAGAAATTCCATTGCACAAAGCACCTATATTGTCGACTATTTCTTTATAAGCGCCGCAGTATCTGCTTGAATCAATCCGGTAATTCATTTCACTGTTAATGCTCAAGTTACGATTAAGCTGCGACAAGTCGCAAGCCATTGAGCTTATTATGTCGTTAAGCAAGTAAATATTAGATGCCAGCGCGCCAATTTCATCTTTAACGATAATGGGTCTATTCACATCAGTATTTATATTGCCATTGGCAACCTCCGATACAAGGGAATTAAGTTTAATTACAGGCTTTGTGATATTTGTTATGATGAATAATAAAACTGACGCTAAACATATAAGTCCCAAAGAACCTATTATGAATCCACCAAATAATACGGCGGATCTTTTTTCAATAAACTCTGCGTTTGAACTCTCCGCGCAGATAATGGCAAAAGCTTCGCCTTTAGAATTTAAGAGCGGCATAATGTAAACGAACTTGTTCTCGCCCATGATGTCCGTATATCCCATAAACTCTTTATTGTCCTGCAACACAGCGCTTGCTGTTTGCTGATCAATAAGCCTGTCTGTCAATCGTTTACCATCCTTCATAATGACCGTGGTCAATACCTCGTCACCTAAATAAACAGTAAAATCAGCGCCCCTACGCTCTTTTAATCTGAGGAGCGAATCACTTGAGTCAAGTCTGATACCTGAGGTGATAATACCTATCAGCGAACCGTCCGTGTCAAAAATCGGCGCGTAACTACACGCAGCAACTTTTGTTACATTATCCAGTACATAATTCGTGGAAATTAAGCCATTCAAAGCATCTGCTATATTTTCATCCGACGGGATTGAAAAGTCAGAATTATCAGGGTCATGTGTCTGGGCCAATACATTTCCTTCTGTATCGGTTACAGTGTAAAAATCAACGCCATATAATTCAAGCATGGGGATCAAATGTCTGACGATTTCTTTTGTATCACGTTCTTTGGTTGCCTTGATAATATCTGGGGTTACTGACCCGGAAACCGCAGCCGCTCTGGTTGCCCGGTCACATATATTCAGATAATCCCGGATGCTGTTTGCAACCAGAATATTTTTGTCGTGATAATGCTTTTTAAAATAATCTGTGTACATGATTGAAGGATATGCGATCATTGTTATTATTAATATGACTAGAATAATGATTGTTGGTGAAATGATCCTCTTTTTTAGGCTTAGTTCATGCATGTCATATCTCCCAATTGTTTTTTCGATAAATAGCATTATAGCTGACGTCATTGAATAATAAAACTGCCTGAAACTTACTAAATTGTTATTCGGATGTGTTTTTTACTTTCTTGACAAATTCTGCCGTTAAAAAAATATCCCTTGCAACGTTTTTATCTCCTCCCGTTTACGGAGCTGCCACAAGCGTCTTTGCGCCCTCGTCATACGTAAGTTTGCTCAAATCCACCCACACGGCAGGCCGAACCCAACCTAATAAATTTCGTGTATATGCCGGAATACTGCCCCCATGCTCCCCGTCCGGGCTTATTAACTGTACTGTGTCATCGCTTCCGGGAGTTCGCGTAAGCCATTGTTTGTCATCGAAGTACCGCATGTTAGCATCAGTCATATAGCTGAACACTTCATCAACTGAAAGAAGAAAAACGGAGTCACCGGTGGCTGACGCCGAGGCGTCTATTGCGGTTGTTTCAGCGACGGTGAAGTTGGTTTCATGCAGAAAACCTCCTGCGGTGTTGAAGACGCTTTCCTGCCGGAAACCTTCCGCTTTATTGCTGTTCATATAGTCGCGCAGTGAAGAGTTTGCCCATATGTTGCTTCCCTCTTTCGTATCAAAGTTCATTGGAAACAACGCTCCAGCAAAAAGAAGAGCTCTTCCGTTCACTATATCCAACACATTCCATTCGATAGGAGCGCCGTTATATTTACCGAATCTCACTTTGTCAGGTATAGCGGCCCGGTCAGTTTCAAGAGATATTGTTGGTAGCGCCGGAACGATTATGTTTTCGGACTTCGTTAAATACCCGGTTTTAGAAACCGTGATGGTATACTCCCCAGGCGCAACATTCGTAAAATGTGTTATACCAACGGAATTAGAGTAGTATTTCGTGCCTTGCGTCTTCCCCGGAGAAAATAGAGTAACTTTTGCGCCGGGAACAGGGTAGTTCTCATCGTCAACTTTTAAAGTCAGCCTGTATGTAACGGGCGCATCAATAAAGGCGGAAGGCGGCGAAAGTTTTATTTTTATAGCCGGGCGAATACCTATAGATCCAAACACAAAAGGGCCGTTCCTCGCTATGTCGCCAAAATAAAGAACTGACGACGCAGTATCATTTTCGAGACCGGGCGATCTGAGCCACCATGAGCCAACGCTCGCGCGATCAGATTCATTCTCAAAATAGTTTTTATTTTCANCTTCTTCCGCGCTCAACAAAAAGATTTTTGACGTATCGCGCGATATACCGCCCAACCATATGCGCATACCGTTTCCGGGGCGGTATGTTGTGTCCAATATATCAGCCTGATAATTTCCGAGTCGCGCCATGAATCCGTTTTCGCCGTCATTCAGCCATTCTTTTATTACGCTGTCGGGGAAGCTGTTTGTTGAACCAAATTCTGACGTTTTAACGTCACCGTTTATTTCTTGCAGTAAATTGTCCAGCAGCAAAAAAGCCGTTTTCATGCCGTCGGAACCCGGGTCGCTGTCTTTTACCTCCAGTACTCTCCACACCAACGGGTGGTCGTTGTAGTCGCCGAAGGTTACGTAGCGAGGATTGCTTGACCATGAACCGGCTTCCATTTCGCCTGCTTTGTCCGTCGCCGCCTGTACGGGTTGTAGAACAAGAAAAAGCAGTATAACTGTGTATGCTGCTATATGTGTTTTTTTCATCTTCGTTTATCTCCGTTCTTTACAAAGCAAAAGTGGGGATGAATCCCCATACACAACCTTTGGAAACTGCCGCGCAACTACAAATTCGGTGGGGGAGTGCAAAAGACCCCCACCGAATCCACTAGCGAAGCGAGTTCGCGCAGCAATTAGCTATCCTATTTTCCCTTTCTTCTTATAAACGGCAAAACGCCAATTAACACAAGAGCAAGGTAACTGTAGCTTACGGCGTCACAGCCGATATCATCTATAATCTCTGACAAGGTCTTCTTTGATTCCTTAAATGAAAGCGCGCCTTTAGTCAGCGTGCCGTAACCAAAGATATCTCCTCCATCGTTGCTGTAATGAATGAAGTATTTCTTTCCAGGCTTAAGACCTGCGTCAGTGAGTTCTGAGTATTCGAAAACCACTTCGTACGTTCCGGGCGTGGCGCCTTCGAATACCTGACCAATGACATCAATGTACGTTCCCGTGGCCTCTTCATAGAAGAAGAATGTCAGCCACTGTTCATCGTACAGACATGCGTCATTTATGGTAACGGTGACTTTTCCCGTCTTGCTGTCCTGATTGGCGCCGCTCACGGTGGCGCCCGCATCGGTTAGGCTTGAGAAGTCTCCATCCAAGTCAAGGAATGGAGGAGCAAAAGGATACTCCGGCTTGTCGTTCCGGTCTTCCGTAAAAATTATCCGCTCAAGTGCAGAGGCGGGAATGGCCGTATAGTCGAAGGTTTTAACCAGATCCAAGTCAAATTTATCTACGATTGTGTAGTCATTACCCCTTGAATTTCCTCCGACGGCGGAATCCCAGTGCGCCCAAAAAAGCAGACCGCAATTTGATCTTGGTTCCATCTGGAAGCCCGCGTATTTCCCCCACTTCTGCGCTGTTGGGATAACGTAGTGCCCTGCCTTGAGGACGTGATGTTCAGGTCGGGCCGGCATCCAGTCTCCGCCGCCCATAACGGGAGCATCCTCTTCGGTTGGAGTCTGAGCAGTTGTGAGCGGAACCCATGGTACCCCTTCAAGGAAACCGGTTGAGCCATAATTTGGGGATACCAGATTTGCCGCCGTCGAATAATTATCGATGACCTCAGCTCTCGGTCGCGGTAGTTTAGTAGTGAAAACGTTTATATATTCCGACCTGTTTTTAGTTATGCCCCAATTCGCATTATAGTCCGTTCCATAAACCTTATAAGCCGTACCGGAAGGAAGCGTGACGTCATTTTTCAGCCTGTAAATCTCGATTCCCTGCCTCATAAGTATTGTGGCGGCTTCGGTAGCTCTTGGGTCCATGATGTAGAACGCGCCCATTTTTATCGGGTACTGGGCTAAATTCTGGTTTACGATTCTCGGGTAGTGCGTATGGTCAACCCATCTCTGGACGGTTGAGGCATTTGTCATATGATACCCGTCATATTTGAAAATTTCCGGTCCCCATCCATGGTCATAGCCATCCAACACTTTTACCTTTCTGAATTGCGAGTTTGCGAAGGTTGTATTATAGTTTTCGTTGCCGCCGGCGGAGTTGCCTGTGTTCCTGTAATCGATGTTGCCCTGATATACCGTGGTGAGATTTTCAGGACTGTTGTTGTTGAGACCCACAAAATCAGCGTTTATCGTATCGAAAAAGTTAAAAATATCGTTCTTTCGCTGATTACACAGATCTATCGTGCTGACGACCGAGGCGTGCATCGCCCAAACCTTAAGCCATGTGTGATGGCTGGTCACAATCTCCATGAGAATGGAAAACCTGTTTTTTGAAGGCGGCATCGCTGCGCTTGAGCGCACGGAATCGCTTCCCGGGTTAAGCATACTGATGACTTCCCAATTTGTTTCACCGCCGCGCGTAACCTCTCCTGTCGCTAAGAAGCCCGGTTCCATATAGGGCATTGAAACAAGGGACAGTGTATTATTTCTCGACGGGCTGAAGGAATTGTTGTCAGATGAAGCGAAACTGTGGCTGAGCGAGTAAACCGGGTTGCCTTTAGTATTGCCGGGCGAGTAATCATCAATGAACTCCCTCAGGAATTTTTTGTAGTGTGAATTGTCATTTCTGTATTTACCGATTCCGTCCCCAAAAAGTCCCTCTGCGAAAGAGGTGTTTTCATATTCAATTCTTATGTCGTTATTTCCCCAGTGCCCCATTGTGTAGGTGACGATGTGACGCTGATATAACGTTCCGCTGACGCCGATGTTGTGATGGTCGATTATTACATGCGGATCCCACTTGCGGTAGAGTTTAAGGGCAGCCTGAACCTCTACGGCATGCGCCTTGCTCCATACCCGGTTGGGGTCCGCTCCGGTTCCTGTGCCGCCAGGTCCCGTGCCGGTGTAAGGGTTCACGAGCTCGCGCGTCTGGTAGTCCTTACCATCAGGGTTGGCTGCGGGGGTAACAAGCAACACCACGTCCCCCAGAATACTATCCCATTTGCCTTGAGCAACCTCGCGAAGGAAGATGAGCGCTGCTTCCGCACCATCGTTCTCGCCACCGTGAATACTGCATTGCCAGCGAATCACTATGCGATTACCAACTTCTTCTGGATTTTTGGGCGCTTTTGGGTAGCCCACTATTGCAAGTGGTATTGGTCGGCCGCGATAGCTGTAGCCCATAGTCTCGTAACGTATGCGACCGCCGCTGTTGTTAGCAACTATTTTCATAAAAGGAAGGATTTCGCCGTTTGGGTCGTAACCGTTAGGCAGTGCTGTCGCGCTTGCTGAATTTGCAAACTCCTTTCTTTGCATTCTGGTCCAAACAGTACCGCTGGAACTCGGATTTTCACGTTGAACCTGCGTCATCCTTTCGATCGACTGCTCCCAAGTGGTCTTCAGCGTATCCAATGGACTTGCCGCACATGCTAAAGACGCCATCAACGCAACTAACATTAAAGCTAATAGAAACTTCTTCACTCTCTTAACCTCCTCAAATTTTGATGTTCCTTTCTCCATGTCGCACAACTATTTTCAACGCAGCGTAGGTTCAAAATTCAGCTGCTTCCATAATGAAATCCCAACAACAATAAGCCGGTTACGTTTAAATTCCATTATGGTTCAATAATTTTACCATATAGTATTATTCTGGCATATAATTGTCAGAGTTCAATTAAAAATATAAATTTCAGAAAGATAAAGACAGTTGACAGTGGTTAAGTTGTAGGGGCGGCAACCTGCCGCCCGTGTTAGGTTAACGCTAAAAGACAGTTGACAGTTGACAGTAGACAGTAGACAGTTGACAGTTGACAGAAAAGGCAAAGGCAAAAGCAAAGACAAAGACAAAGACAAAGGCAAAAGCAAAGGCAAAAGCAAAGACAAAAGCAAAACAGAGGCACAGAGAGGATACAGAGGAAACAGGGACGACCGCCCCCGGTCGTCCGAGTAGGGGCG
>WRNQ01000017.1 GCA_009776565.1 Synergistaceae bacterium
TCCTGCAGGGTGGGNTCAGTGTGATGCGCCTCGTTCAACCACCAGCGTACCCATGGCCAGTAGTCTTCCTCAGGCTCGTCGTACATTTGATGCAACTTTTCTGTAAAAGGATCCTCCACAGGCATCAAAGGGCCGCTGCCACTGCCCGTAGCCGCAAAACCTGGGACCGCCATTTGAATCAAAATAACAGATAGTAACAACAGTGCTAGAGTTGACTTTAATAATGATTTTTTCAACATTAATTTCTCCCTTCTTCGTTTTTGAAGTGAAATACGGATCTACCCAATCCGTCTATGTAAGGCATGCAGGTACTCGGCCTTGCAGGTCTTGTACACCGGGATGTGGGCCCTTATAGCACATAGCACCCCCTTTCTCAAAGTCGTTTCGGCTGTCTGTTTGCTCCTTTCACTTATTCAGATTTTGGATTGCTAAAATAGAGAAATTCATATAATATCAACGGCAGTATATTATATAATTTTTCATTTTTCAAGCGTGTTTTGTTAAAAGGGTGCGTATATCAAAATTGTCATAAAGTTGTCATGAAAGTGTCATGAAAGTGTCATGAAAGTTTTTCTTTGTAAGAGTAACTTCTACCCCAAACAATGGGTTTCAAGTTGCCTTTGGATGCGTATGGATGCGTATGGATGCGTCTTGATTTGTCTGGATTTGTCTTGATGCGTCTGGATGCTCTGGATGCGTCTGGATGCGTTTTGGGTAAATATTTGACATGAATCCACTGAGTCCTTGCTTCATCTGTTTTTTCGTCAATTTGTACGCTCCAATAGCCGCTTAATTCCTCTTTAAGCGGCTCTGGTTTGCCAATCTTAATCATCTTCGGCCTCAATTAGTTCATGCACCGTTCCGCCTGTGGCTTCCATCTGTACGATAGACCTATGCAATCGCTCCATGTTCGCTTCGGTGTATAATGGGTCGGATTCAGCGGTCAAATCAAAGGGGATTCTTCTCTCCTTGCTAACTTTAGTTGCAAAAATTGTAAAGGCGGCAGACATGGTTAGCCCCATATCCTTACAAGCCTGTTCCATGCCCTTCTTCAATTCACTATCCATGCGTAAATTTACCATAGTCTGTGCCATGAAAACCACTCCTTTCACGTTAAAAGTGTATTTCATATATAAAGCCAATGTCAAGCGTATGATTTACAAACTTTGACTGCTCGATAAGTAAAAATCAGAAAAACAGTGGATTTTAAAAACTGCTTTTGATATACTTGGGCTCGGTTAGAATTGTTTTCAGCATTATCAGGTTCACAGCCTTTTGAAATAGTGAATTTATATAATCAGACATGGACGAGATACAAAACTTACTATTTTTTGATATAAGGCAAATATGTTATGGAGATAGTGTTTTTCTTCCCGATCGGAATAATAGTTACCATTGTTCTTGCGATAGCATTAGCCGGGCTTTGGTTTTGGAGCAGCCTTGCATATATTTTTTATGGAGCTATGTGTTTGGTTTCGTTCTTATTAGGTGGGTTATTTATAGTATTTTTTATTTATAATATCATTCACAGAAAAAACATATTATCCATTATTTTGGGCATTATGCTATTGCTATATTCAATATCAGCAATACCAATTTATAGATTTGTCTACTGTTACTCAAATATCTATTATAATGGCGGACAAGGGCCACAAACGTACGCCTACCCGTTGATTATCGGTTTCAGCGTTTTGTTTATCGCAGGGCTTCTCGCGATGTTTGGAGTGTCCATCAAACAGAAATTGATATCCATTCTTATTACAATAGTAGTTTGCGCATTATTAGTTGTTTCCTTGGTCTACCCGGTTAATATGTCTCTTGAGTATAGCGCAGCAAACCATATAGTTGAGGAAGAACTCAGAGAGTATGTAACAACACAAGACACCTATGTGTTTATCCGTGCAAATTATTCAGAGAACCGGTTTCCTTACTACAGAAGTGAAATGCGCTGGTTTCCTGGCGCATCCTGGTTGCCGAAAATCCCGGTAGGGAGAGTCTCTAAATATCAGCAAGTATACGCAACGGGTGATACATTTACTGAATATTATCGAAATTCTGATGGCAGTGAAAATTCGAATGAATATCTTAAAGTCTATTTTGAAGACAATATAACCGGATATATTCTCATATCCGATGTTTCTGAACCAGATTGAATCAACTGATTATGAACAAATTGAATCATGCTTAGCAACAACCGCATTTACATACTGTTGTTTTATGGCATACTCGTAGCGGGTTAAGTTTGAGGTGTTTGTTATTGCTAGCACATTGGTGAATCTCGTGCCGACAAGCGACAAGCCCAGATAGTCAGGACAAACGCATGTCTTTAAAGGACGTCCCGTCAGTTGCGCTACTTAACAATGAAAAAAGACGGTACTGATGCAGGCGCCAGCCGTATAATAATATCCCGTCTTTTTTCCCCCATGTTTTGATTGAGTCCTAAAAAAAGACAAAAAGATTACCTAATCCTTGATTATCTCGAGGTCTTCCATTCTGTCTATTAATCACCGATTTTCGCAATAATTATAACCGTCACAGAATATAATTGTTAAGATGATATCAACTAAAGGTCAAAGACAGCGTTGCTCCATCCAACCAAGGTATGCTATTCGGCAAATGCTGCCAATCAACAGCCCTAAGAATGGGATTGTGCGCATGCTTCGGATAGGAAACTATGATTTCGCCCTCACGAACACCGACAATCCCCTGAACATGCACAAAGTTGCGAAAGACCGTGTTCGCGTCGCACTTTTCAAAACCACGTAGATTCTGCGCCAATCGCCAGTACAAGGTGTCTGCAATCAGGGTCATCACCATATCAAAGTGTACTTTTAGTAATATCGGCGACGAGAGCGCATTGATGTTGAAAAATTTCACCGCTTCTGATATGCCCGTTTCAATATGCCAGCGGCAGGAATAGTCCGCAACAATAGATTCAGCAGGTGACTCAAGGTCGTTAGTGATCAGAAACGCAGGTTTCTCGTGCCCGTTCCCTTTGAGGATGATCTGACGCGCTATACCGTCGTAGTCTTTCAGTTCCACCTCAGATTCATAGATAAACGGATTGGGATATTTGCGCATATCGTGCGGAATCGTAATTTTTGTCCATGGCTCAAGCCTGCTGGCTTCTTCAAGCAATTTTTGACCACGTCGGCGCAATGTGACGAACTTGATGCCCTGCCTGTTAAGCTCTGACAGATTCTTGTATGTGGTAAACTTGCTGTCAAAGATCAATGTGGAATTCATCTGCCGGCTGATCCTTGCCCAATAGGGCAAAAAGCTGAGGATTTGATCATCCGCTTCACGGCTTTGTATATCGGCTGCAGTATAAACGAGCAGCTTTGTCTCGGAGTCTTGCGCGAACATAGTCAGAGCGCCTTTCATCCGGCTGCCTCTGGCGCCCGCCCAATGCTCGTCAAGTACCGATTCGTCGCCATAGTGGGGCACGGTATGAAAGTCGAGATTGATAACTCGCCTATCATAGACGCCCAACCGATGCGCGTTGCTTACAAAGGCTTCCTGCAGGCGGTTTATGTGTTCCTGATCAAGTGAATATGAGTAAGTGGAGAGCGCCGTGCATTTCGGCAGAACATTCAGCCCTGCAAACAATCCAAGCCTTGGATCGAAAGAATGACCGCCCACATGGGAATAGCGCTCAGTCCCAAGCAGTTTGAGCGCCAATATGGAAAGGAAATAGTTCATCGCCGGTATTGCGCGGGATTCAGGTAGCCTTGCCTTCTTAATCACATTGTCGATACCTAACTGCGCGAGAAAAGGCGCAAACAGGAACACTCCCGCCCCGTCCGATTCATAACGGCCGCCACCCAGCAATGTTACACGAACAGGTTCCGCTTTTTCCTGTATTTCAGCTTCTTTTATTGTGCGCCCGATTCGCAGTTGCGTCCTTCGCGGAAGCTTTGTGAATCCTTCTTCAGCCAACACCCTCTCAACTGTACGTATGGAGAGCTCAATGCCATCACGCAAGAGCAATTCCGCGATCTCTCCAGCGGACAGCTCCCTCTGCCTCCACTGAACGATCTTTTCACGGGTATCTCGATCCACTTTCCGTCTTGATGTCTTGTTTTCGGCTATTGGTTCCGAAAAGTCAATCTTTCCGTGACGGAATCGAAAACGCAACTGGCTGACATACCCAACAACAGCTTGTAAACTGCCTAATATCAACGTGTCTAAATTGACATGAATCCTCGCGAGTTGAAAAATCGTGCTTTTAACTTTTAGAATTTGGAAATTAATACGACATATAACAGAATGATTCTATAGCATTTTCGATTTTAGGTCATCAGAAATAGCATGAAATCACTGCCCTTTACGTAAAAATGTTAGTCCACATTATTATCTTAAAGTATTGCGCGAAAACCGGTGTTCATATGATATAATAATAAGGAATTCATCTTCTGATTGGCGTGTTGCACTAATATAAAACTAATTGCAATAATACTAAACTAACGGTGTGCTAATATGAAACTAATTATATTCAGCGGTTTTTTGGGCTCAGGGAAAACACTTCTTATTCTGTCTCTTGCCGAAAAAATATTGAGAAATGCTGATGTCAGCCGGATCAACATAGTAATAATTGAAAATGAAATCGGCGAGACCGGGATAGATGATAAGGTGTTGAACGACGCGGGGTATGAAGTGCGAACTATGCTCGCGGGGTGTATTTGTTGTACGTTGAGCGTCGACCTGACCATAGCTCTTAATGACATCCTGGATAAATACGACCCGGAATATGTGATATTTGAACCGACGGGAATCGCGCTCCCGGATCGCATAGTTAAGACTGTTGAGGAGTATGGGAAAGGAATCAGTGACGTCAGTATTATTACAGTCGTCGACGCTAAACGATATGATATGCTCACGCATATGACCCCTTCGCTTTTATCCGGACAATTGAAACCGGCGGAATTTATATTCATAAATAAGTGTGATCTAGTGTCCGAAGATGCTCTAGAGGAAATATCGTCTGAAGTATCTAGGACAAACGGCGCCGCCAAAGTCTTTCGTGTTTCCGCTTTGAATGGCATTTCAGAGGGGATTTGGGACGAGGTGATCCACAGACATGAATAATGAATCATCACATGATAATCACCCTGGCTCATTGAGTATTGAAAGCAATCACACCCTTGCCCATGGCGAGCAGTACGGGCGGCAGGAGCTGCGGGATGTGCATAACGAACGTCACGAGCAGCGGGCGGGACATGGCGAGCAGTGGGAGCAGTGGGAGCAGCCAGAGGGACATGGCGAGCATCATGATGATGACCCTGCTCATGGTGAGCAGCTCGGGCATAACGAGCGTCACGAGCAGCACGAGCGCCACGAGCGGCACGAGCAGCACGAGCAGCACGATCATCACGATTTGTATGGTTTGGACGTCGAGCCGGCTATTGTATCATTTTCCCAACAATTAGCTATTAAAGAAAACAGCCTCTCGGGCGTCCAGCTTCAGGATAAGTATAGGGAAATAATCAACGGGCTTTGTTCCTGGGCGAAGGCGAAATCACTGCTGATAGGCCATATCAAGCTCCATATTAAAGCTGGTGATTGTTCAATCTGGATATCCACGACAGGGGACGGTATTTCCATAAAAAAGTTCGGCAGCTGGGACGAGCAAACAGTAACCGGTTATGAGCTGAGTTTTACTGCTATTGTATTCGGTATTTCCAAGGCGGAGTTACTGGAAATATGCAAGGTAAATCAATTATTTTGAGATTACATTCTATTATTGATCCGTGAGTGACCAATACGGGCTTTGCCCGCAACCCAACTCGGCTCGGCGAAGCGCGGTTCCCCTCGCCTCACGAGCGCGATGCGCTCGCGCCGCGCTATTCGCGCGGCGATTAGCAACTCACGATTTAAACAACTTGTTTTTTTATTTGCGTTTCTGATCCGTGAGTTACTAATCCACCGTTTTTGGGCATAATTCATATTAGGCTATAATTATTTCGGTTACAAAGGAGTGGATGAAATATGATGGACAGTTCGCATGAAGTCTTATCAAATGATTCACTTTTGACCGCATATTATATGCCGCGTCCCCGAATAGACGAAATACTCGATCGAGCGACCCAATGCAAACTGGTTTATGTTATCGCGGGCGCCGGTTATGGAAAAACCCAGGCGATCCGAAGTTACATAGAACAACAGACGGACGCCATCGTCCGGTGGATCCAGTTGACAGACAGCGACAATATATGTTCCCGGTATTGGGAAAACCTCATTCACAGTATTTCATATGACAACCAGGATTTAGCCGATAGATTGCGCGAGTTTGGTTTCCCGGACACACTTGCCCGATTCAAGCAGTTTGCCGAAATCTTAAAAAGCACGGAACACCGCGCGGTGAAGACATACCTTGTATTAGACGATTTCCATCTGGTACACTCCGAGCAGGCGTTACTTTTTGCGGAACGATGCGCCTATCTGCATGTCCCCGGAGCGTGTGTTGTCATAATTTCCAGAAAAGAACCCGAAATCAACACAGTTTCACTATTCTCCAAGGGACAAGTCCACATTGTAACAGAAGACGAGCTGCGTTTTACGGACGACGAGATTCTGGAGTTTCTGAAACAACGCAGCATTGATTTCTCCGTTAAAAACCTCCCGAGGCTTATTGACGCCACTAAGGGTTGGGCGCTTGCTATTCAACTGATTTCATTGTCATTGAAAAGGAACCCAAGAAATCTCGATTCTGCGATTGAAAATATGAAACAGAACATTTTCAAACTAATGGAAATCGAAGCGTTTAACGACTTTCCTGAAAACACCAAGAAACTCTTGATAAAAATATCCCTGGTGTCCAATATGCCGCTAACAATACTACAAAAATTATTTGGCGAGGTTTTATTCTTGCGGGATTTACCACAGCTTGCGTCATTCTTATGGTTTGACAGTTTCTCTGGTTCAGACAGGATCCATCCACTGTATCTGGAGTTTTTACACGACAAACAAGACGCCTTAACTTTTGAGGAGAAGCGGGTTATATATAGAGACGCGGCGCAATGGTGCTCAGACAATAATTTCAATCTTGACGCCATGCGTTTTTTTTCACAGGCGCAGGATTATGGACGTATGGTTGAACTTCTTTATACATATCCATTTAGATTACCCTATGACACATGTGAATACTTTCTGGACATAATAGAAAACCTGGCCCCTGATGAGGAAAATATTGAAGACTTAAACCTTTTAATGCTAATAAACTTTTTCGCGCCTCTTTTACTTATGGGGATGGGCAAGCTTGGCGAGGCGCGGCAGCGATCTTTTCGCGTTATCAGGAAGTGGGCGCACTCAGACTCGCCGTTTGCGCCAATAATTCTGGCCTCAAGTTACAGCAATCTTGTATATATAGATATGTATACCTGTACTATTACACATAAGTATAACTCTCCAAAGTATCTAAAAAAGTCGATTGAATTCTATAAAAAATCCACATTACCGCTTTCAAGGGGTTCGGGGGCTTTTACCGTCCCGGATATCCGATCTCTTGCATGTCTGGTAGGAGAGGGCGCAGATTTAAATGAATTTGAACAATTCCTTGGCGCCGTGAAACTGACGGAGTTTTACATAGGGGAAACATTCCATAATATGTATTCCGGTTATGAAGACCTTGTCTCTTGCGAACTTGCTTTTTACAGAAACCAACCAGATGTTGCTAAAAATCACGCGCACCAATCTATTGTTAAAGCGCGTGAAAAAAATCAATACAGTATCGAAGCGATGGCGGAACAGTATTTGCTGAGGATTTCAACACAGGAAGGCGACTATCAGATGGTGAAAGAAGTTCTTAGGCAACTGCGCTCACACTTGGATAACCCTGATTTTTGGAGTCGTCAATTATTGTATGACCTGTTTACCGGTTTTTTCTACGCACAAATCGGGCTTCCCGGTATGGCGCCGTCCTGGCTGATCATGGACGAAAAAGAGGCAAAGGCTGAAGTCCGCATTCCCGTCAGAGAGTTGGTTGTTTGCGTAAAAAATCATATCGCCACCAAAAAATACCATCAGGCGCTAACGGTTTTGGGTAACTCCTATCCCAGGAAACCACAAGAACGATTCCTGTTGAGCGAGTTGACGTTTTCATTGCTGTCGGCTGTCGCGAGAATCAACACAGGCGATACGGAAGGCGCCATGAATGATTTTAATAAGGCGTATTCACTTTCGTTTAACGGCGTGTTCGAGATGCCATTTATCGAGCTTGGCAAGAATTTGCGGCCTTTGGTCGCCGCCGCCTTGAATAAGGCGGGCGCCGGGAAAAAGGAGTCGGCGCAGGCGGGCGCCACAGGGCAAGCTGGGTCTGGGCAGGCGGATGCAGGGCAAATTGGCGCTAAGCCGGCAAAGCCTGTTATCCCGGATGTGTGGCTTAAGACAATTGATCGAAAAGCCTCAGTCTATGCAAAGAAGGCCGCATTTATCACAAATTCATTTAAAAAAGAAGAAAAAATCGATGATTCCATTCAATTGTCGGATCGGGAGCAAGAGGTTTTGAATGATCTTTATCATGGCCTATCCCGTGAAGAAATATCTGTCAACCGGTATCTGTCCATAAATACTGTAAAAAAGTTGCTTCAATCGGTATATATTAAACTTAATGCAAGTAATAACGTAGATGCCGTTCGTATCGCTCTTGAAAAAAACCTTATAGAGTAATCGAGTAAAGATTTACTCTTTTTCTATAGTTATGACCATTCCTGACTAAGTTATGACCATTCCTAACTAAGTTATGACCAGTCCTGCCTAAGTTATGACCACTCTTTCCTTCGGAAGGCACAAAACCGCTGAATCTGTTATCTGGAGTTCAGCGGCTTTTTTTGCCTATTTGACGACATTTACCCTTTAGGGTGTAGCTGTACAAAAACGTATACAGTTAGAATACATACATAAACATTTATCGTCAGCATTAACCTATTACTTAAGAGGAGGAAAATGAGATGACAAGTACAGGCATAATCTTTAAAACGGAGAAAGATGGATACGACAAAGAACAGGTCGATAAATATATATCGAGGCTCAGTGAGGAATATCAAAAGGCTTACAACGAATACCAGAATATTAGCAGTATTAACTCAACACTTTTGGATGAATGCTCGAGAATGAAAAGACAAGAGGAACTGGGAATGGATCCCGACGTCATTGCAAAGACACTGTTAAGTGCTGAAACAATGGCGCAAAAGACTATCGACGATGCTCACTTTGAAGCTGCAGCGCTCAAATTGGAGGCTCAGCAGTTGTTGGACGGAGCAAAAGCTGAAAGTGAACAGGCGAAAGAGTTCTCGCAAAAGATTGTTAACGACGCGAAAATCCAAGCTGCTAAAATGATTTTCCGCACAAGAAGAAACATCGAACAGGTTAGAAAAGCAATGGAACTTGCAATGGGCGGGATGGATAAGTTGTTGGCGTTCACAACGACAAAAAAAGAACCTGCCGTATCCGCATAATTGATGTTGCGGTTGAAGCTTATATCGGTACTGGCGCTGGCGCCGGTACTGATACTGATACTGATACCGATACTTATACCGATACTGGCAATGGCGCCGATACCGATACCGATATCGATGCTGGCAATAGTATAAATACTTATACCGATACCGATACTTATACCGATACTGGCAATGGCGCCGATACCGATACCGATACCGATATCGATGCTGGCAATAGTACAAATACTTATACCGATACCGATACTTATACCGATACCGATAGAAATGAAGATGCTAATTCTTATGAAGAGACAAATGTTGATTCATAATTTTCAATTACCTGGATATTGACTAAACAGAAAGGAGGGGCGGACATATGGCTATAAAACCACTAGAGGAATTAAACAAGGAACTCATTTCCGAAATTTTCTATAGCGATGCGATAACACCAGGCAGCGACGCGGCTAGTTCCGACAGCGACGCCAGTCAACCGAAAAAAAACGGACTGCTCATGAAAAAGGGCGTCCATCCAAATCGGCAACCTGGAAAAAAGAGGAGCAAGGCTTACACTATCATATCGGACATAGTATTTTTTCTGGCAGTGTTAGTAATTTTTGTCTCAACAGTATCGCACTCGAACAGCGGAGCTCAAAAAAAATACTTTTATTATTCATTCTTTACGGTCTTAACCTCCAGCATGCAAGATGAAATACCAAAGGATTCATTAATCCTGACACGAAAGACAGATCCGCAAAACCTTCAAGTTGGAGATAATATAACCTTTATCCGTGACAGGAATGTCTCGGTGACGCACAAGATCGTGGATATATACGAAAACTATCTGGATAGCAACGCAAGGGGATTCCAGACAAAAGGCGTAAACAACGACGCCCCGGACAGCGAGATCGTATATGAAGAAAGTATAATCGGCAAGGTGATATTCTTTATACCTGCCGTCGGGGCAGCCATTTACTATCTGAGAACAAAAGTCCTTACCGGATTGATCATTTTCGGATTATTTGCCGCTCTTTACATAGCGCTTCGTATCTTTCAAAGGCAAAAGAAGGCAAATGGCTTAGATTCAGCCTAGTTATTTCCTCTTTGAGTTTTACGCGATCCCGGTATCGCTAGCTCTTTATCAATAATTAGCCGGCGCGGTGGTTGCTTAACCATAAAAGCTTAATGAATTGAATTTAATTGAATTTAATTGAATTTAATTGAATTGAACTAAATCGAATCGAATGGAATGGAATTGAACGGAATGGAAAGGAATGGAAAGAAAATGGAAAATTCAACAAAGGTAAAACAAATTGTTATTCGATTTAATATTCCCTCCTATGAAAAAATCCGTGAATGCGCGGAAATCGAACACAGAGGTTTGGGCGATTTCGTCAGGCACGCGGCTTTAGACTACATCGAAAGAGTCTATCAAGCAAGAGACGCTTCAGGTATAGACGCCGCCCCTCGTGAGAAGAAGTAGAGGAATAACGATTTCATATAAATAAGTATTATCCGGCGCGCATGCCGCTCTCATGCTAAAGCGGTCTGCGACCGCAAGGATTCAGGATTCAGAAGAAACTTCTTGCTTTTTATTAGTGGTCTTGATCCGTAAGTTGCCAAACATGTCGTCGACGCCGGGTAGAAGTAGCGGCATTAAGCCGATCAAGCCCAAGCTGCGGCAAGCGGCTAAATACTTATGCTTTGAACAGACCGATCCGGCTATCTGGAAGGTTATCCAGATAAGGTTATTCAGATAAGGTTATCCAGATAAGGTTATCCAGATAAGGTTATCCAGATATAGAAGTAATGCCGGAAGGAAAGAGAGGTGAAGAACTATGTTTATAAAAACGCTACAACAACTTGATGAAGAGTTTCAAGCCGAATATATGCCCAACTATGTGGCAACCAGCGCAGCAAAGAATGCAGCAACTAACGCAGCAGACGGAGCGGCAACCGACGCGGCAACTTATGCAGCGTCCTTTCAGGAGGCGTCTTCAGGGGCGGCTGCGGGAGTTACTGCGGTGGCGTCTGCAGAGGCGTATGCGGATAAAACAGGTCCGATATATTGGCTATTGCGAAAAATAAAAAGAGTATTAAATACCAGAACTGTCATTGACAGTGCTCCTGTCACGCAACCAGTGTGGAAAGACATATCGTTACTGTTTCTGAAAATTGCGTCTATCATTCTGGTCTTTGTCCTGTTATTCACCTTTCTGTTTGGGATCGTCAGGTTTCAGGAACCTTCGATGGACCCGGCAATTAAGGACGGCGACCTCGTAATCTTTTACCGGTACACCAAAAGCGGTTATCTTCCTCAGGATGTAATTGCGCTGGACTATAACGGAAAGAGGCAAGTGAGGCGCGTGGTCGCCACAGCGGGTGATGAAGTTGACATAACGGATGAAGGTTTGATGATAAACGGAGCAGTGCAACAGGAGCCAAGTATATTTCAGCAAACTGAGCGGTATCAGGAGGGCGTAAGTTTTCCTCTAACTGTGCCTGAGGGAGAGGTATTCGTGCTTGGCGACAGTAGGACGGGCATCACGGACAGCAGAATATACGGTAGTGTGCGGATAGAAGACACTTTGGGAAAAGTCATGACAGTGATCCGCAGACGAGGTATTTAAATATGAGTGTTCTTTTTTCATCGCCAAAAAAAGAACCAAAAAAGGCGCCGGAGGTTCCGAATCCCCCCGGACCCCTAAACGACCAGGGGCAAGCCCCTGGCCCCCAAAAACCGTGGGGAGACAAAGGCGGCAACAACCTGCAAGAAGAACATCCAGACCGTTTTGTGACCTCCGAAGGAAGGCATGACCATAAGTCATGACCATAAGTATAGATGAATTAGAAGTTTTTGTATGTTTTTAGAGGTATCTGGAAGTTTTTGTATGTTTTTAATGTTTTTGGATGTGTGTAAATTTCAAAGTATTTTTACCCTTTTGGGTGTAGCGGCAAAAACTTCAGGAAAGTAGACTTAATGTGTAATCAGTCACCGGCAAGTCAGAATACAGAAAGAATAAATATAGCTTGCCGGCGCCAACTAACGAAGACAAACATATGGCAGCACAGGAAACAACTTGACGCAAAGGAAACTCCGGAAACAAAAACAGGAAACAGGAATCAGAAATCAGAAAAGCGAAAAAACTGAAAACGGAAAACAAAAAACAGGAAAACAAAAATTAGAAAACAGAAAAACAAAAAAACAAAAACCCCAAAAAAAAGAAAGGAAGTGTTGAAAATGACAAAGTTAACTTCAAAAAAAGGAAATCGTATGTTTAAGCTCGTAACAAGTATCGCATTAATTATGGCCCTTTGGGTTACCATGGCGTTGCCGGCGACGGCGGCTGTGTACTCTGAGGGAACGGACTCAGAAAACCCCGCAAAAGCGGCAGTCACCAAATTGTTTAAGTTACCGGTAAATACGACTACCCCCGAATCAAAATTCGTCTTTACATTCGCTAAAGTCGGTATGCTCGAAGGCGTTGGCGTAGACGAGAGCGCAGATTTGAAAGACAAAATGCCCTCGATTCAAGACCTGAACATCAACTATGACCCCGGTGAGAGACCTACCGGAACCGACGGAATGACCTATTTAGACGGCGATACGTATACACTGGTGAAGCAGTCGGATGATTTCATCAAAAATCTGACGCCCGCTGGTTGGGGAAATGGAGAAGGCGTCTACGTATACAAATTATATGAAAATTCTACTCCCGGCAACAGCGAAATTAAGATCACTGACGACGAAAACGAATGGGACGTTTACTCGGAAGCTGAGTACGACGTCGAGATATGGGTAGAAAAGGATGATAAAGGTATTCTCTTCGTGAGATATGTCAGTGTGAAAATTGTAACGGAAAAAACGGACGAATACTATACTATAAAAGGTAAACCGGGTGACGGGAAAGTGGATCCGACGCCGGACGGCCAAGGCGAGAACGAACTTATAGATAGGTTAATCGAAGAAGACTTCTCTCAGGTATTCTTCACCAATAAATATTGGAAGAATGATGGCGGCGGTCCCACAGACACCAAAAACACATCGCTTGAAATCATCAAGAAGATCAAAGGCGCCGGCGCCGTAAAGACTACGCGCTTCGAATTCGATGTAACAGTTATACAGCCCAGCATCATACCGGACACACTGCAATACAGGGCAGTCATACTCGACAAGGATGGCGCTAATGTAACCAGCACAGACCACTACTCTACTATCAGTAATGACACATACGGTGACTACATCAAGTTCACCTCGAATTCTGAGCTTAAAATCAAACTGACTGACGAAGAAAGGCTGTCATTCTTAGACCTGACAGTTGGCGCCACCGTAAAGGTAAATGAAGCTGCCTCTAATGATTACATCCCGTCGTACTTGAACACATTTCCCTCAGATGCAGAAAAGGAGTATAAAGGAGAAGTTAAGAAGGAGCTTGGATTCCCCAGCGCTGACGACCCGGGCCTGCACTACATCCGTGAAGGCGCAAACGTAAATTACTCCAACTTCACGAATACCCGCTCAGGAGCAACTCCCACGGGCGTTAGCGTAGACGACCTGCCGTACCTGGCTCTGATTGGACTGACCCTGGCAAGCCTTGGCTTATACCTCTCGGTTAAGTTCCGCAAGAAGGTAACAAACAACGCATAACAAATAGTAGCTAATAATAAATAGTAGCTTTTGAAGAGCAGGGGCAGTTGAGTAACGACAGATGCGACGACTTGACTGCCCCTGAAAAAAAGGACGACAGACAAAATAAGGGAAAAAGCTAAATAAAACAGAAGGGAGGTCCACAGGCATGAAGGCAAACGAGATAGGCAGAAAGACGATCAGGTTCAGTAACAGCACAATTAATCTTATTCTGGTTACAATCATCATTTTACTGGCGGCATACGCCGGATACGCCCTGTGGGACTCAAACCAGATATACGACGCGGCGGACAGATCAAACTACGCGGTGTATAAACCAACAGCGGCGGATGGCGGAAAGTCGTTTAAGGAATTGCAGGCCATCAATGATGAAGTGTTCGCCTGGCTCACAGTGTACGGAACGAGTATTGACTACCCCGTCACACAGGGCCCCGACAACATGAGATACGTGAATACAAACGCAGAGGGCCAGTATTCCCTGTCAGGGGCAATCTTCCTGGACTGGGGCAACAGCAACGATTTCAGCGACTTCAACAGTATCCTGTACGGCCACCATATGGCAAGACGGGTAATGTTCGGGGAGATAGGCGAATTCTCAGACAGAAATAAGTTCGATGCTCACAGGTTTGGGAACTTATACTTCAATGGGCGAGACCACGGAATCGAATTCTTCGCGTTTGTTCACGCGGACGCCTACGACACCGATGTGTTTACGGCAAACGTAGGAGACGATAGCCGACAAGCGTATCTTGACGGATTACTTGAAAAAGCGAAGTACACCAGGGATATAGGCGTAAGCATAAATGACAGGATTGTCCTGCTGAGCACATGTTCATCCGACTCAACAAACGGACGGGACATCCTCGTCGGAAGAATCACCGACAAGACACATGAGGGCTTTGACTTTGAAATGGAATCAAATGTTGGTTACGCTAATCCGAATTTAAGCGGCTTGGATTGCTATGTTGATGAAATCCCCCTGTTATTGTTACTGTTGATATTCACGCTGACGGCGCTGCTGGTTGTGAGGATTTATAAAATCTCTCATAGAAGGAAGCGCAGTGATAATCTCGGTGATAATCTCAGTGATAATCTCAGTGACGCTAACATTGACGCTCACAGCGATAATCTCGGTGATAGTCTCGGTGATAATCTCGGTGACGCTAACATTGACGCTCACAGCGATAATCTCAATGACAATCTCAACAGTGACGCTAACAACGATAATCTCAATGATAATCTCAACAATGACGCAAACTGTGACACTCACACTGATTCACAGTGACGCATATTGACTCACAGTGACACTCACACTGATTCACAGTAATGCATATTGATTCACAGTGACACTCATAGTGATTCACAGTGACAATCGCAATGATGAAAGAACACACAAAAATAAATTTTAACGGAAGGAGGGCGGATGCATATGAACAGGATATTAACAATGAGAAGTAAAAGGATTTTGTGTACGGCAATGGCAGTTCTAATGATGATGATGATTTCGGCGCCTGTGACCGTACACGCAACTGCTCCGGCGACCGGAAGTCCGGTTTACCTCACGATTAATCAAGTCTTCTCCGCTACTTCATCTCCGGCGAATAATACATTTACCTACAGGTTAAGCTCACTCAACCCGGACAACCCGAATAACCCGGCGCTTCCGGGAGGTGCGACCGAAGGATATACATTTACGATCGCCGGGAATGAAAGCACAACTATTGGCCCAATAGATTTCAGAGTTCCGGATGTCTATCGTTACGAGATAATTCAAGTGATAGATGAGGAAAAACCGGGCTATATATATGACTGGCGGGCTTACACGATCGTGATTCATGTGGATGCGTCGTATAACGCAACTATTATCGTATATAACGAAAATAACATAAAGGAAGAGCAAATCGTATTTGTGAATGGCTATAGTGTTTTACCAAGCGATCCGAATCTCATGATGGATCCTCCGGTTATGAAGACTGTATCAGGAAACCCGAGCTATGATAGTGATTTCGCATTCAAACTGGTAGCGCAGGACGCTTCATATCCAATGCCGTCCGGCAGCTCTGAAGGCGAAAAGATGATTTACGTCAAAGGCTCAGGACAAGCCGTGTTCGGGACCTGGAGCTATGATAAAGAGGGAATATACTATTACTATGTTTATGAAGTAAACTCGGCGCTAAGCGGGTATACATATGATACGACTGTGTACTCGATTACGGATAATGTTAAGGAGGAAAACGGTCAACTTGTTGTAACAAGGGTAGTGTCGAATGAAATAAATAAATCGGTTTCGTCTATGATTTTTAATAATAGATATAAAACGGGCGGCGGCACGATCAACCCGCCGGTAACAACCACTACTCCAAAAATAACAGAGACGCCGTCTCCAACCCCCACGCCAACACCCACCGAGACTCCGACCAGAACGGGTTCGCCCGGCCGGTCAACGCCCAGGCCCTCCAGAGGGCCCGGTCAAATAGACCCTACTGAACCAGCCGATTTGGGTGAAAGGGATGACGACAATGTAGTCGTTGAGAACAACGATATCGATCTTGAAAACGGAGGCGTGCCTATTGGAAACACCAACATAGACTCCAATGACGACGATCCGCCGCGGGGCGGCATAAATCTTGGGATACGTTCGCCAAGAACCGGGGATGACAGCAACACTAATTCACATATTATTATGCTCGTCGCAGGCGGCCTGTTGGCATTTGGATCGGCAATGTATCTGTTTGTTGGCGAAAGACGAAGAAGAAGGGCAGGTGAGTAATTATGAAGAAGAGCGGATTAAAGATTATTGGATTCAGGGTTATGGCGCTTATTGGAATGCTCCTGGGCGCAGGAGTGATGGCGTATGCGGGAGCTCAACTGGCGGAAACGCAGCAGATTTATCAGGAGGGCAACATGGCTTATGAGAATTTGCGCAATCTGATAAAAGGCGACGAGGGGATTTATGTGCCGGGTATTCAAGAAGGACTGACATCCGGCGCCTCCTCCAACGCCTCAGCCACCGACGCATCAGCCTCCTCCCTGCCGACGTTTGGAAACACGCCGTCAAATGCGGATTACCCACAAGACGGCGCGGAATACCTTAAAGCATCGATGGAAGATAACGCAGACAACGAAGATACGCGAGTTTACGTTCCAAAATTGAATATCAATTTTGAGAAGCTGAAGGTTGTGAACAGAGACACGGCTGCATGGTTGTATAGCCCGGATACTGTAATTGATTATCCGCTGATGAGGGCAGACGACTATAATTACTATCTAAACCATTTGCCGGATGGGACAAGAAACGCGAACGGATCGCTGTTTATCGATTACAACTCAGCCTCAGATTTCAGCGGTCAATTGACGGTTATCTACGGGCACAATATGAAGTCCGGCAGTATGTTCGGCGGTTTGAAGGGGTACAAAAGCCAGAGCTATTTTGAAAAGAACCCCTATATGTATCTGTACACAGAGAATTCGAATTACCGGATAGATCTTCTTTACGGCGCCCTGATCGACGCCGGAAAGTGGAGAGAGCAGGCGTTCATGTTCGAGGAGAACGCCAAGTCGCTTCTGTCATACGCTGCGCAAAACACCACCTTCACCAGCAGCGTAGAATATCGGGAAGGCGATAAGATAGTCGTGTTGTCTACCTGTTCGTATGAGTTTGACGACGCGCGCTATGTGGTGATAGGGATACTCCGAAACGGCTAATTTTATGCGAAAGCCGGCTTTTGAGCCCTCATTGGGCTGGATGCGAAAGCCGGCTTTTGAGCTCATTAGATTAAATACGAAAGCCGACTTTTGAGCGGCGCCGCGTTTAGAGAAAAATACCTGACAAAAAATTCAATTGTGGCGGGTATTTTTCTATTTGCCATTTTTTTATATTATACTAGCGAACGAAAACATTTTCAAAAATTGTGTTTTTCGCTCGCAAGTATAATTTCATGCACAAGCCGCCGTATCTGTAGTTTGTCGCTACGCGAC